>NZ_VOZD01000013.1:0-90565 GCF_013419915.1 Acinetobacter sp. YH12043 | reverse complement strand
TGATGGGAGAGAATGTTCAAGAGTGGATTCTAAATGTTCAGATAAAGACATAAAAAAATGAGCGTATTTACATACACTCATTTTTACTACATTTTACTAAAATTTGCTTAACTGACTGGCATTACCTCGATCTGAGGGCAATTTGTATTTAAATATTTTGATTGCTTTATTTTGTTTTTAATTCTGTTAACCAGTCATATGGTTTAAGGTAGTAATCGGTCAAGCGTTTTTCTGGTGATCCTTCGGCCCATTCTGGACGGTATAACCAGCCGGTAAGAGGTGGCAGGCTGACTAGAATTGATTCAATCCGGCCACCGGTCTGCAGACCAAACAGTGTGCCACGGTCATATACCAGATTGTATTCCACATAACGGCCACGACGATACAGCTGGAAATCACGTTGTGCTTCAGTATATGGCTTGTCCTGATTGCGCTGGAAAATTGGCAGAATTGCTTCGAGATAACCATTACCTACGGCCTGCATATATTGAAAACAGGTTTCAAAATCCCATTGATTCAGGTCATCAAAGAATAGGCCGCCGACACCGCGCTGCTCATCACGATGTTTTAGATAGAAATAATCATCACACCATTTTTTATGTTCTGGATAAACCTCTTCGCCAAAAGGTGCACACAGGTCATATGCGGTCTGGTGCCATGAAAGCACATCTTCATCATTTGGATAAAAAGGGGTGAGGTCAAAACCGCCACCAAACCACCAGACCGGATCCTGACCTTCTTTTTCCGCTACAAATAAACGTACATTGGCATGTGAAGTCGGGACGTTCGGATTTTTAGGATGGATAACCAAAGATACACCCATGGCTTGAGCTTTAGCTCCGGCTATATTCGGATGGCGTTCAGTGGCAGAAGCGGGCAGTTTGGAAATATTGATGTGAGAGAACATCACACCGCCTTTTTCAATCACCGTACCATTTTGCAGCACACGTGAACGGCCGCCGCCACCTTCAGGACGTTCCCAGTCATCAATCAGGAATTCAGCTGTACCGCCACCGGCACGTTCCTGCTGTTCCAGCGCGGCACAAATCCGGGCTTGCAGGTCGAGGAGAAAATCGCGAACGCGTTGAATATCTGCAGAGGTAGGATGCTGCATCAGAACCCTCATAGGGAAATAAAAAGACTGCTTACATCAAAGCATAAAATGGCCTAAAAATTAAGGTGTTTTTCTGGATGCTCACCATCTGTAACAACATTCAACCTAATGTTTTAGAAGGATGTGTAGTGCATTAAATCCGACCAGACTACTAGGTTGAATTCTTTTTTTGAGCTCCGCACAATAACCTCAACAGCGCTTATGCAGCGCATTAACCTGACTGATAAGGTGGTAGGCATTCATGACTGTGCAGGCAAATTCTCTCATTCAAAAATACAATGTACCCGGTCCCCGCTACACCAGTTATCCAACCGTACCTTATTGGGAAGAGTCAGGATTTTCACTAGAGCTTTGGAAGCAGACACTAAAACGTTCTTTTCAGGAGTCGAATGCGACTGAAGGTATTAGCCTGTATATCCATCTGCCATTTTGTGAAAGTTTATGTACCTTTTGTGGCTGTCATAAACGGGTGACCAAACGTCATGAAGTCGAGCAGCCTTATATACAGGCTGTGCTGAAAGAATGGGAGCTGTATTGTGAGTTATTAGAAGAAAAACCCATCATCAAAGAAATTCATCTTGGTGGTGGGACACCGACGTTCTTTTCCATTGAACATTTAACCCAGCTGATTCAAGGTATTTTGTCCAAAGCCAAGATTGCAGCAGAGCATGAATTCAGCTTCGAAGGTCATCCAAACAATACCACGCGTGAGCATTTGCAAGGCTTGCATGACCTGGGTTTTCGTCGGGTCAGTTATGGCGTGCAGGATTATAATGAAACTGTACAAAAAGCCATTCACCGGATTCAGCCTTATGAAAATGTTAAACAGGTGACTGAATGGGCACGTGAAATTGGTTATGAATCGATTTCGCATGATCTGGTTTTTGGTCTGCCATTTCAAAGTTTGGAGGATGTCTTGAATACCATCGATCAGACCAATTCATTATTACCAGACCGTCTGGCTTTATATAGCTATGCGCATGTACCTTGGATTAAAGGGAATGGCCAGCGCGGTTTTAAAGATGCGGATGTACCGAAAGATGAGATCAAGCGTCAGTGCTATGAAGAGGGTAAGAAAAAGCTCTTGGCGCATGGTTATCATGAAATTGGTATGGATCATTTTGCGTTAGAGAAAGACAGTATGTATCAGTCTTTTCAGTCTAGAACTTTGCACCGCAATTTTATGGGTTATACCGCGTCTAAAACTCAGGTGATGATTGGACTCGGAATTTCTTCGATTAGTGATAGCTGGTATAGCTTTGCGCAGAATGTGAAAACCATTGAAGAATATGGTGAACTGCTAGAGCAAAACCAGATTCCGGTCTTTAAAGGGCATATCCTGACTCAGGAAGACCTGATCATTCGCAAACATATCCTGAATCTGATGTGTAGTTTTACTACTTCATGGGAAAGTGGAGACATACAGTTTGCTGAAATTGATGAAGTGCTAAAGCAGCTTGAGGAAATGCAGCAGGATCAGCTGATCAAAATTGAAGACTCTTCAGTCACGATTTTGGAGAAAGGGAAACCATTTGTACGCAATATTTGCATGGCTTTTGATTTACGTTTAAAGCGTCGTATGCCAGAGAACCGGATTTTCTCAATGACGATTTAAGAATCCCTCTTAGGATCTTATAAATCCCTCCAAACCTCCCTTTAAAAAAGGGAGGCTTCCCTATACTTATATAAAAGGAAATTTCCCCTCTTTGAAAAAGAGGGGGCAGGGGGAGATTCTTTTAAAAATCTTCCTTCTGATACATATGCGCCATACGCTCATGCTTGGTTTTGAGGTATTGCTCATTGAATGGATTCAGACCCACAGTGAGTGGTACACGGTCCACTACATTAATGCCTTGCTCTTTCAGTGCATCAATTTTTAAAGGGTTATTGGTGATCAAGCGGACGGCTTTTACACCTAAGTGATCCAGCATGATGCTGCACATATCATATTGACGTGCATCTGCCGGTAAATTCAGCATTAGGTTGGCATCGACCGTATCATGTCCCTGGTCTTGCAAGGCGTATGCACGGATTTTATTGGTCAAGCCAATTCCGCGTCCTTCCTGACGTAAATAAAGAATGACACCGCGACCCACTTCATTAATCAGTTTTTGTGTTGCCTGGAGTTGAGGGCCACAGTCGCATTTTAATGAAGCAAAGGCATCACCGGTTAAACATTCAGAATGTACACGGACCAGCATAGGTTCATCACTTGGTTCTTCTAAGCCTTTAGAAAGAGCGACATGTTCTTCGCCAGTTTTAGGGTCTTGAAAAACAGTAATTTTAAATTCACCATGAGCGGTCGGTAATCTTGAAGTTGCGACAAATTCGATAGGCACAGCTGAACCCGTAAAATCCTAATAAAGTAGCTAAAGTATAGCGTAATGCTTAAACATTAGTAGAATTGCTCAGCTGAATTTATGAAGAACATTTTCTTTTTTGTAGAAAGCGAACGATAATAGTTGATAAATAGTAAGATTATTCAGGATAATCGTAGCCTGCAAATTTTTCACCCCGACGAGATCGCTGTTTAATATTGCATCGCTAGAAGCGTAGCTGAATTGAAGCTGCTACAATTCAACTATATGATCGGTTATTCCCCATTGACCTAGCTTAAGATTTTGCCAGGCTTTAGAAGGCTTTGCCATATATGCTGTATACAGAAATACCAACTCAACGCCCTGTAACACCGTTGCTTGATGCGATCGATCATCCTGAGCAACTGCGTGCACTCGAGCAAAGCCAGCTCACTCAAGTGGCGGATGAGTTACGTCAATTCATTTTGTATGCTGCGGGTCAGAGTGGTGGACACTTTGGGGCCAATCTGGGTGTGATTGAGCTCACAGTCGCTTTACATTACTGCTTTAATACGCCACATGATCGCCTGATCTGGGATGTGGGTCATCAGGCTTATCCGCATAAGGCGTTGACCGGACGTCGTGAACAGCTCACTACAATCCGTGCCAAAGATGGTCTGGCTGCATTTCCAGCGCGTGAAGAATCTGAATTTGATACTTTTGGGGTAGGACATTCATCTACCGCCATTTCTGCTGGCCTTGGCATGGCTTTGGCACGCCGTTATCAGAACAATCCGTGTGAAGTCGTATCAATCATTGGTGATGGGGCCATGACAGCAGGCATGGCTTTTGAAGCGATGAATGATGCTGTGGCACATCAGGCTGACCTGATGGTGATTCTGAACGACAATGATATGTCGATCTCTTGCAGTACTGGTGGTTTTGCCAAGCATCTTGCTGCAATCTGGGAACGTGGCGAATTCGTCAACGTGACTGAAGATGGTGAGGCTTATGTACAGCCACATCCGGAATGGCTATATAACTCTCGTTTACATCAGGCTGCAACTGATGCCGCAGATAACCTGTTTAAAGCCATTGGTTTTGATTATTTTGGTCCTTATGATGGCCATGATGTCAAACAACTGGTACACGTCTTTAAAGCCTTGAAAAAACGTAAAGGTCCGCGCCTAATTCATATCTATACCAAAAAAGGTAAGGGCTTTGCACCAGCAGAATGTGACCAGATTAAATACCATGCGATTAGTAAACTCAATGCAGTTGCAGTAGCTAATCCAGCACCGAAATATTCGGATGTATTTGGACAATGGTTATGTGATGAAGCAGCACAGGATAAACGCCTATTGGCGATTACTCCGGCGATGTGTGAAGGTTCAGGTATGGTGCAGTTTGCCAAAGAATACCCTGAACGTTTCTTTGATGTGGCCATTGCAGAACAACATGCAGTGACGCTGGCAGCAGGTATGGCTTGTGAAGGTTTAAAACCGGTCGTCGCAATCTATTCAACTTTCCTGCAACGGGGTTATGATCAGTTGGTGCATGACGTGGCACTGCAAAATCTGGATGTGACGTTTGGGATCGATCGTGCCGGTCTGGTTGGTGAAGATGGTCCAACGCATGCCGGCGCCTATGATTATGCCTATATGCGTACCATTCCGAATCTGGTGATCATGGCACCAAAAGATGAGAATGAATGCCGTCAAATGTTGCATACGGCTTATCTGTATCATGGTCCAGCAGCAGTGCGTTATCCGCGTGGGAATGGACTGGGTGTGGAAATCCAGAAAACCATGACCGAGATGCAGATCGGTCAGGCAGAATTGTTGCTCAGTCTGAACGAACAGTATGACGAATATGTTTCTATTCTGGCATTCGGTAGTCGGGTTCAAGCCGCAGTGGAAGCTGCTCAGGTATTTGCCAGCAAACATGATGTGGGCGTACGCGTAGTGAATATGCGTTTTATCA
Organism: Acinetobacter sp. YH12043; assembly: GCF_013419915.1. Classification (NCBI taxonomy): domain Bacteria; kingdom Pseudomonadati; phylum Pseudomonadota; class Gammaproteobacteria; order Moraxellales; family Moraxellaceae; genus Acinetobacter; species Acinetobacter sp. YH12043. The sequence continues at coordinate 85,171 of NZ_VOZD01000013.1, read as the reverse complement.
AACCATTGGATACCAAAATATTAAACCAGCTGGCCAATTCAACCAGTCTGTTTGTCACTGTTGAAGAACATGCAGTCATGGGCGGCGCAGGAAGTGCTGTGAATGAGTATCTGGCTGAAGCTCAAATCGTTAAACCAATCCTGAACCTAGGTCTAGCGGATAGCTTTATGGCACAAGCAACACATAGCCAGATGTTGCAGCAGGCAGGACTTGATAGCCAAGGCATTGAAAAATCAATCAATGAGGCCTGGTTAAAGCTAGGTCAAAGCGTTCTGTTATAAACGCTTAAAAAGTTTCGACACATTTTTTCCCAAAAAGCCCGGATATTTGCTAAAATATGCGGGCTTTTATGCATTATTCTTTATCAGTATCTTCAAATTTGTAGTGGGTGTTCAATGGAACCTATGGTGGTGATGGCTGCGCGTGCGGCTCAATTAGTTGGTCAAGAGCTTTTAAAAGCGCATCAAAATCGTCATAAACTCGATCTGCAAGTCGAAGAAAAAGGCATTGATGGTCCGGTAACGCGTGTAGATCGTTATCTGGAACAGTTGACCATCGATACTCTACGTAAAAGCTATAAAAATCACAGTTTCCTTGGTGAAGAATTTGGTCTGCAAGAAGGTAAAGGTCACGACGCTGATTGGTGTTGGGTGATCGATCCACTTGATGGCACACTAAACTTTATCAACGGTTTTCCGCATTTCTGTATCTCTATCGCAGTTCAGCACAAAGGTGTAACTCAACACGGTGTTATTTATGACCCGGTGAAAGATGAGCTATTCTCTGCGAGCCGTGGTCGTGGTGCGATGCTGAACCAGCGCCGTATCCGTGTAAATGTTAAAGACAGTCTGAACAATACTTTCCTGGCAGTAGGTCATGCTTACCGTACTAAACGTAATGGTGAAGTAGTCTCTTATGCCAAGAATCATTTTGATGCATTGCTCAATGTGACTGAGGCAGGTGCACAATTCCGTCGTGGTGGTTCAGCTGCCTTGGATCTGGCTTATGTCGCTGCTGGTCGTCTTGATGGTTACTTCGAGCTTGGCTTGAAACCTTGGGATATTGCAGCAGGCGAGTTAATCGTGAAAGAAGCGGGCGGTACTGTAGTTGATGCGCGTGGTGGTAGCGATTCTATGGAAAATGGTCAAGTTTTGGCTTGTTCAATGAAAATGCTGAAACCTCTTATGCAAGCAGTTGTTCCTGCTTGGGGTGAGGCAGCGAAATAATCGGGTTTAACGCCGTAAATCGAATATTAAAAAGGTATCTCTCGGGATGCCTTTTTTATTTTTAAAAATAATTCCGAGATAAATATCTTCATATTTAGATGATTCACAGCATTGATAAAAAGAAAATTGACCGGCCGGAGAATTAATTACATTTCTTTTCTTGGTTAAGTCTTGGAAATTGATGAAGAAATTAGCAGTTAAACAAAATAATCTGAAAAGCGGATGACTTTATGAATAATCCTGCTATAATCTGCGCACGCACTTAATTTCTGTTCGTCACCTGAACATTTCTCTTCTTATCATTGTGTATGCGCGTGCGGTCCAAAGAGAGGACGATATCTCGCGCCCCAATCGCTAAAGCGATTCCTTCAGGTTATGCCGTAATCATGCGTGCGTTATATCACATCGTCGTTACTCGGATCGCCGCTGAATCATCTCTTTTCAGCGTTTAATTGCTGTACCGCTTTTTGTCGATGTCCATTTGACTTTATTTTTAATGGAGCACCCAATTTCCGGGTGGAATACTCTATGAGCAAAACTTTTGCTGAATTTTCTTTGCATGAATCGTTACAACAAGCCCTTCAAGGCTTAGGTTTTACTACTCCGACTCCTGTACAAGAACAATCTATCCCTGCTGCACTAGAAGGTAAAGACCTTTTAGTATCTAGCCAGACAGGTTCGGGTAAAACCGCTGCGTTCCTTCTCCCAACTTTGAACGCACTTGCTAACCAAGATACTTTCGTACCATTTAAAGAACGTATGAAAGCGGTGACTCAACCGACTATTCTGGTGATTTCACCAACTCGTGAATTGGCACAACAAGTATGCCAAGACGCGATCGCATTTGTACGTCACATGAAAGGTGTTCGTATTGCTGCAATTATGGGTGGTATGCCATTTGGTAAACAAATCCAGCAGTTAAAAGGTGCACAGGTTGTTGTAGCAACTCCAGGCCGTTTACTTGACCTTGTTAACCGTCGTCAAATCAAACTTGACAAAGTTGACTCGCTGATCGTCGACGAAGCTGACCGTATGCTGGATCTTGGCTTCTCTGAAGACCTAGAAGCAATCGGTGACTTGGCTGCAAACCGTAAACAAACACTGATGTTCTCTGCAACTTTCGCTCCACGTATCATTACCCTTGCTGAACGCATGATGAATGAACCAGAGCGTATTGCAATTGAAACTGGTCACTCTACCAATACTGACATTACCCAGACTTTACACTGGACTGATGGCTTTGAGCACAAGAAAAAACTTCTTACTCACTGGTTAAACGAAGAAGACGTTGATCAGGCAGTGGTCTTTGCTTCTACTCAAGAAGATACAGATATGCTGGCTGAAGAACTTGCTGAAGCAGGTTTATCAGTTGTTGCTCTGCATGGTGCGATGCCACAAACCGTTCGTAACCGTCGTCTGCGCAGTATCCGTGAAGGTCGTGCAAAAATCCTGGTTGCAACTGACGTTGCAGCACGTGGTCTAGACGTACCGACAATCTCTCACGTGATCAACTTTGGTCTTCCTATGAAGAACGAAGACTATGTACACCGTATCGGTCGTACAGGTCGTGCGGGCCGTACCGGTAAAGCAATTACTTTAGCGACTTATCGTGAACGCGGTAAAATCCGTGCACTAGAAGACTTCCTTGAAGCTCGTCTAAATGTATCTGAAATTGAAGGTCTTGAGCCATCTCCACCTCCTGCACGCGGTAGCCGTGATGGCGCTGGTCGTGGTCGTGGCGGTCGTCGTGATGGCGGTCGTGGCTTCGGTGGTGGTCGTCGTTTCGAAGGCGAGAGCAATTTCAAACGTCGTGAAGGTGGTGATGACCGTCCACGTCGTAGCTTCGATGACAAACCTCGTGGCGAACGTCCTGCGTTCGGTGGCGAAGATCGTCCACGTCGTGACTTCAACAGCGATCGTCCACGTCGTGAAGGCGGTTTCGGTGATCGTCCACGTCGTGACTTCAATGAAGACCGTCCACGTCGCGAGTTTAACAATGATCGCCCACGTCGTGACTTCGGTGACCGTCCTCGTTTCGAAGGTAATGATGACAACCGCGGTAACCGTGTAGATTACAAACCACGTCGTGAAGGTTCTTTCGGTGACCGTCCTAAACGTGATTTTGGTGATCGTCCTGCTCCACGTCGTGAAGGTGGTTTCGGTGACCGTCCTAAACGTGATTTCGGTGATCGTCCAGCACGTTCATTCGGTGATGACCGTCCAAAACGTGACTTTGGTGACCGTCCAGCGCGTCGCAACTTTGATGACAAGCCACGTGGCGAGCGTTCATTCGGTGAAGATCGTCCACGTCGTAAATTCAATGACTAATTGAATAACGTCTGAAATAAAAAAACCAGCCTGAGTGCTGGTTTTTTTATGCATTGATTTTTTGTTTTTTCAGCATAAAATGCCTACTTCATCAACTTTTTCTGAGTTTATGATGATCCGTAATCTGAAAGCGTCTTTTTATAGTCTTTCATATTATTGAGGGGTACATGTCCTACATTGCGGTAACTTTGCTTTTGTGCAATCTGATTTATTATGTATATCGTTTTTTAAATGGATCATAGTCTGTTAAAATCGCGTCGAAATAAAATTTTTGATTACTAGAAATATATGGCCAGGCATGGAGCATTATGTTTTCCATGAACTTGACCCTTCATTTTCAAATGCTAACATGTTGAACTTCGTTCTTTTGTCATATGCATGCTGAAAAAATGCAGGAATAAACTCAGCTATGAAAAATCAAACAGCGCAGGATCCTCAGTCTTTGATTGAAGTCAAGAATTTGAGTTTCAAGCGGGGTGAGCGTGTAATTTATGACGATGTCAGTTTAAACATTCGTCGTGGACAGATTACTGCCATTATGGGACCTTCCGGAACTGGTAAAACCACTTTATTAAGATTGATCGGTGGGCAACTGACGCCTGAACAGGGTCAGGTTTTACTGGACGGTAAAGATATTGCCAAGATGTCCCGTTCCGAGCTTTTTTCTGCACGTGCACGTATGGGGATGCTGTTTCAAAGTGGCGCTCTGTTTACCGACATGAGCGTCTATGAAAATGTTGCCTTTCCGATTCGTGCGCATACCAGATTGCCTGAACATCTGATTGCTGAAATCGTGGCTTTGAAACTCGAGTCAGTAGGACTACGTGGTGCAGAGCAAATGATGCCTTCAGAGTTGTCTGGCGGGATGAATCGCCGGGTGGCTTTAGCTCGCGCGATTGCACTGGATCCGGAACTGATCATGTACGATGAGCCTTTTGCCGGGCAGGATCCGATTGTGATGGGGGTTTTGACCCGGTTGATTCGCTCTCTACGTGAAGCACTGGATTTAACAACCATTATTGTTTCACATGATGTGGCAGAAACTTTATCGATTGCTGATTACATCTATGTGGTCGCAGAAGGCAAAATTCAGGGCGAGGGCACAGCAGAGGAATTGAAAAATCATCCTTCAGCCTTTGTACAGCAGTTCCTGACCGGTTCGGTTGAAGGCCCGGTAGATTATCAGTTTAGTCATCAGGCTTATTTAAGTGATGAGGTACGTTCATGAATGCCATTGCTGCCTTAGGTAGACGCGTTATTGAACGTGTTCAGGGGATTGGTGTTGCAACACTGATGCTGTTGCAAATTCTCTTTTCCATGCCGACCTGGCTTGGAGTAAAGCTGTTTGTTTATCAGATGTATCGGGTTGGGGTGCTGTCACTCTTGATTATTGCGGTATCTGGCCTGTTTATTGGTTCGGTACTCGGTTTGCAGATGTATACCATCCTGTCGACATTCGGTAGTGAAGCGATGCTTGGTACTGCAGTGGCTTTAACCCTGTTACGTGAATTAGCACCTGTGGTTGCTGCCTTACTATTTGCTGGTCGTGCCGGTTCTGCCTTAACTGCCGAAATTGGTCTGATGAAAGCAACCGAGCAATTATCCAGTATGGAAATGATTGGGGTCGATCCCTTAAAACGGGTGATTTCACCACGCCTTTGGGCCGGTATTTTTAGCTTGCCAATGCTCTCTGTAATCTTTGCTGCGGTCGGGATTATGGGCGGAAAAATGGTAGGTGTTGATTTTCTGGGTGCTGATGAAGGTGCATATTGGAGTGGCATGGAAAGTACCGTGCGATTCTATAAAGATGTCCTGAATGGCACCATTATCAAGAGTTTTGTTTTCGCATTAATTTGTACCTGGATCGCGGTTTATCAGGGGTATGCCTGTGAACCAACATCAGAAGGTATCGCAACTTCTACAACACGTACGGTCGTCTATTCTTCGCTGTGCGTATTAGGTTTTGATTTCGTGTTGACTGCGGTCATGTTCGGAGGTATTTAATGAAATCACGTACTAGTGAGCTGGCCGTTGGTGTTTTTGTCATTCTTTTTGGTATCGCCCTGTTCTTTTTGGCGATGCGTGTTAGCGGTCTGGTAGGCACCAATATTTCTGATAGCTATCAGATGACAGCGACTTTTGAAAATGTAAATGGCATCAAACCACGCGCTAAAGTTGCTTTAAGTGGGGTGAAAGTCGGTCAGGTTGATAAAATTACGCTGGATCCGGTGACCCGTTTAGCCACTGTCCATATGACACTGGATGGCTCTCTGACATCCTTTAATTCCGAGCAGCTCAAGCAGGTTCAGCAGGAAGCACTCGAAGAGTTACGTTATAGTTCAGACTATACCGCAGCCGATCCTGCGCAACAAAAAACAATGGAAAAACAACTATTAGATAACATGAAATCCATCACCAATATTGATGAAGATGCTTACATTATGGTAGCAACAAATGGTTTATTGGGTGAAAAGTATCTGAAAATTATTCCAGGTGGCGGTCTGACTTACTTGAAACGTGGTGAGCAGATTGCGAACACTCAAGGCACCATGGAAATTGAAGATTTAGTGACGAAATTTATTACCGGTGGTGCCGGAAAATCGTCAGATAGTCAGGAAAGTGCCTCAGAAGAAGCTGCATTTTCAGAAACAACAGATGCAGAACCTGCATTTGTTGAATAACAGATTGAGGAGATTTGAGTGAAGACTTTAGTAAAACAAACGCTTGCTGCAAGCATTCTTTCAACAATGGTTGCTGGTACAGTGTTTGCTGCACCGTCTGAAGCCCCACCTGCTTTTATTAAAAGAGTTGCAGACAATTTGATTGATCGTCTTAAAACCGATCATGCTAAATTGCAGAATAATCCTGCGCTTGTGAAAACGATTGTTCGTCAGAATCTTGACCCGTATATCGATTCACAATCGTTTACCCGGATTGTGATGGGGACTTATGCGACCAATCAGTATAGTACTGCGGCGCAGCGTGCACAGTTTGAAAAGAACTTCCGTGAAACCCTGATTGAAAATTATGGTACGGCTTTCTCTAAGTTCAGTAACCAGACTTACAGCGTTCGTCCTTACAAGGCGACTAACAGCAAAAATCCTGTAGTGACCATCGACTTTAATAACAAAGGTGAGAAAATCCCGGTTGCTTTCCAGCTGGTTGATAAAGGTTCACAATGGAAAATCCGTAACATCAATGTTTCTGGTATTGACCTGGGTCTGCAGTTCCGTAACCAGTTTGCGGCTACAGTAAAACGTAATGGTGGTAATCTGGATAAAGCCATTGCCAACTTTAAGCCAGATGCTGAAGCGGCGATTGACAAGAAAAAATAAGATAGGTGAGCTGTGATTCAATTCAATAATCAGGAACTACAGGTTTCAGGCAAGATTGACGCTGACAATGCGCAGAACTATTACCTAGATGGTTTGCGTGTCATTCAGTCACAGGACAAGTTTCCTGTGGTAGTTAATTTGGCTGGACTTGAGCAGGGTAGTACTTTGGCTTTGGCAGTTCTGGTGCGCTGGTTGCGCCAAACTCCGCAAGCACGAGGGCTACAGTTTAAAGCGGTTTCTGAGAAAATGATGAAGATTATTCAGGCCTGTCATTTGCAGGATGATTTACAGATCATTCAGTAAATAAAAAGCACCGAAAGGTGCTTTTTTATTGTTTTTCAAATAAGCATGAATCAGATGAGGAGCGTTTCTTGCACTTCGCTTTAAAAGCAGTGCTTTAAAGCTCGCTCAAATCCACTTCTTCCATCTAAAGTAAATAAGAGGCCCTATCAGGAAGCCCATAATAATAATGTTCACCATCACAAAGCTCATCGAACCTTGAGCGAAGGGCAAGACATCAGTGTTCATCCCGTAAATACTGGCAATCAGCATGGGTGGCGCAAGCATACTCGGTAAAATCGAGAAGCGACGGATCGTATCATTCTGTTCAGTGTTAATGAATCCGGACGTGGTATCCAGCAAGAATCGGACTTTTTGGAACAGGAAGGCATCATGCTCGACCAGTGAGCGGACGTCTTCACTGAGTTCTCGAATATCTGCATCATAAATATGACTGCCTAAGGCTCGTGGACGTGACAGGAAGGTAAGTACCCGTCGTAAATCGATCAGACACAGCTGAGCTTTTCCGAGCATATCTTCCAGTTGAGCCAGACGGGTAATCATGTCGTCCAGATCCAGGATCTGTTCACGATGCCGGTTATTCAGCACTTCGGTTGAGTATTTTTCCAGATCCTTATGTACGTCTTCCAGAATATCGGCCAACTCATCCAATTTAGCTTCGAGCAAACCCAGCAGAATCCAAGTTGGATCTTTATAGTCAATATCATAATCATTGCGACGCGCACGGGCACGAAAGGCCCGGAAAGCTACCAGCTTTTCACCACGCAGGGTAAAGAGCCGGTCTTTATGCAAAATGAAAGCGACTGTCTGAACCGTTGCGAGGATGCTGGCATCATCCTCATGTTCACTTTCGACTTGATAATTTTTATTTTTCGTTAAGAAATAGGTACTGATGTGCAAAATACCGTCATCATCACGGTAAAATCGGGCACTCGAAGAAATATCTTCCAGAGATTTTAAAGTGGGCAGGTTTTGCTCATAGGCATCCAGAATCCATTGCTGTTCTTCTTGTGAAGGCGCAATTAAATCTATCCAAACCAGTTCCGGATGCAGGTCGAAATCACCATTGATGGTGGCATCTTCTAGGCTACCGCGCTCTGTGGCGTAAAAGGCTTCAAGCATGCTGTCTTTTCTCCCTTGCGCAGTATGTTAATCTAAATGCGTGTATTTTAGACAAGGAATTGAATAAAAACACTGATTGTGCAGTTATTTTTGAAAAAAAACTCTCAGGCGCTGCCTGCGTACTATATACCGGCAATGCAATGGTGAAAATGATGAATTCTATCGCAATTTTCTGTGGCTCAGCGCTAGGTTCTGAACCTGGTTATAAACAAATTGCCGAAAAGGTAGGCCAAACCCTGGCAAAAAGACAGCAAACACTGATTTATGGTGGTGGTCGTTCCGGATTGATGGGCATTGTAGCGGATAGTGCCTTAGCTGCAGGGGGCGAGGTCATTGGTGTCATTCCAAGACCCCTAGTGAATCGCGAACTGGCACATCCACATATTACCAAGCTGTATGTGGTCGATAATATGCATGAACGTAAGACCAAAATGTCAGAACTCTCCGATGGTTTTATTGCCATTCCGGGTGGGGCGGGAACGCTCGAGGAAATTTTTGAGCAATGGACTTGGGCTCAGCTCGGGATTCATAAAAAACCTTGTGCTTTTCTCAATGTCGATGGCTTTTATGATGATTTGCTGAAATTTATTCAGATGACCACGGACAAGGGTTTTACCAAGCCACGTTTTACTGAATCCCTGATCGTGAGTGATGACTTCGAAGAAATTTTACAGAAATTTCAAGACTACCAGCCGCCTGAAGCAAAATGGGGTATGGTCGATCAGGAAGATCTCGTAAAATAAGTGTTTTCCACTTGATCGTTCCGAATTCATGAAAATTATTACCGTCGCAGCTGCCATTATTTTGAATTCAGATCAGCAGCTGCTGGTGGTTCGTAAGAAAAATACTGACTGTTTTATGCAAGTGGGTGGCAAGCTGGAACCGGATGAAGCACCTGAACGCACCCTGCTACGTGAAATTAAGGAAGAAATTGGTTGTCAGGCTGAGATTCAGCAATTTATCGGGTGTTTTGAAACTCAAACTGCCAATGAACCGGATCATCAACTGGTTAGTTATGTTTATCTGGTGCAGTTAGATGGCGAACCACATATTGAAGCTGAGATTGCCGAGATGAAATGGGTGGATCTGGATCAGAAAGATGTGAAACTTGCACCTTTAACTACAGAAATTGTCATACCTTGGGTTAAAAAGAACTTACTGGCCCAAGCCTGATTTAAAGTTTGGCTCCCGCCAGACAGGCGGCATAAATCTGCTGACAGCCCAGTTTTTCCAGTTGCTGGCTCAAAGCTCGAATTGAGCTGCCAGTCGTAACCACATCATCAATAATTAAAACCTTACGATAACGGACTTTTGAAGAGATAGTGACCCTGAACTGGGCTTCAATATCTTCGATACGTTCCAGACGGCTTAAGCCTTTTTGTGAATGTTGCTTGAGTCGTTCAATTGGTTGCCAGACGGGAACTTGCAAGTGTTTAGCTACATGCTTGGCCAGCAACAAAGATTGATTATAGCCACGTTCAACCAGTCGTTCGGTTGAAATCGGCATAGGAACCACTGCACTGACTTTAGGAAATTTTAAGGTTAGTAATGCACCTGCCAATAATGGTTCCAGATGCAGCTTCTGCTCATATTTAAATAATTGAATCAGGCGATCCATCGGGTAGGCATAGTCACAAGCCACCTGAAACTGCATTTCCTGACGCTGAATAGTCTGATGTGCCCAAGGTAACTGTTGCCAGCAATCCTGACAGACAGAATGCAGGTTTTGATAATCTGTCTGGCACAGCTGACAAGGCTGTAAACGATTCAGCCAGTGTTTTCCCTGTTGGAGCAGCTTAAACATAGGCATAGCGTGGAGCCTCGGGTAGCCAGCGTTTTAATAAGGCATCCGCCTGTTTCGGATAATCTTTTAGCATCTGCTGGGCGACATAATGGGCCTGATTCAGCAAGTGATCATCACGTTCCAGCTTGGCTACACGGAAACCCATATCACCGGTCTGTTTGGTTCCTAACAATTCACCCGGACCACGTAATTCCAGGTCTTTCTCGGCAATGATAAAGCCATCATTGGTTTCGCGCATGATGCGCAGACGTTCCTGACCATTTTGTGACAATGGATTTTTATAGAGCAGGGCACAGAAACTGGCTTTGGCACCACGACCCACCCGACCACGCAGCTGATGTAGTTGTGACAGGCCAAGCCGTTCGGCATTTTCAATCACCATAATCGAAGCATTCGGGACATCAACACCGACTTCGATCACAGTTGTAGCAATGAGTAGCTGCAGTTTATTGTCTTTGAATTCCTGCATGACTGCCTGTTTTTCATCGGCTTTCATTTTGCCATGTACCAGACCGATATTCAGTTCAGGGAAGCGTTCCTTGATCTCGGCAAAGGTTGCTTCTGCGGCTTGAGCATCCAGAGTTTCCGACTGTTCCACCAAAGTACAGACCCAATAAGCCTGTTTACCTTCAGCACAATTCGTGGCAATCCGTTGCAGAACCTCTTCGCGACGATCCAGCGGAATGGTCACAGTCTGGATCGGAGTACGACCCGGTGGCAATTCATCAATAATCGAAGTATCCAGATCGCCATACGCCGACATAGCAAGCGTGCGTGGAATCGGGGTTGCGGTCATCACCAATTGATGCGGCGACATGCCATCCAAGCCTTTATTTCTCAAGGCTAAGCGTTGATCGACCCCAAAACGATGCTGCTCATCAATAATCACTAAGCCCAGTTTGGCGAACTCGACATTTTCCTGAAACAGGGCATGTGTGCCCACCACCAGATGCGCGCTGCCATCACGGATTACTTGTTCTGCTGCTACACGCGCTTTACCTTTCTGTTTGCCGGAAAGCCAGGCAATATTTAAACCGAGTGGTTCGAACCAGCGCTTGAAGTTGAGGTAATGCTGTTCGGCCAGAATTTCAGTTGGCGCCATCAGCGCGACTTGCCATCCTTCTTCTAGGGCATGACAGGCTGCAACACCGGCAACCAAAGTTTTACCTGCACCCACATCACCCTGCACCAGACGCAGCATTGGTTTATTCTGTTTCAGGTCTTTGGCAATTTCTTTGGATACACGTTTTTGTGCACCGGTCATTTCGAAAGGCAAACCGGCCAAAAGCTGTTTGGCATAGGTCTTACTTGGAGAAAATGAAGGGGCTTCAATCTGCTGAATAAAGGCACGCCGGGTCAGCAAACTGATTTGATGTGCCACCAGTTCCTCAAAAATCAGACGCTGCTGTGCCGGATGTGAGCCTTGAGTGAGCTGCAACATATTGGCATCTAGCGGTGGATGATGAATATATTCCAGTGCCTGCTTTAGACCATAACCATTGCTAAATTTTTGTGGCAACAGTTCAGGCAAATCATCACTGTGCAGTTCTAGTGCCTGTTTAATATATTCCCGTAGCTTGGGTTGAGTCAGTCCTTCGGTTGCCGGATAGATCGAGGTGAGTTGTGTATGGGGGAGAGGCGTATGTTCAGTAATGACTTGCAGCTCTGGATGATACATTTCCAGACCACGGGCACCGACTCGCACTTCACCAAAGACTCTTAAACGGTTACCGAGCTTGCAGCGATCGGTAATGCCTTTATAAATATGATAAAAGCGCAAAGTGACTTTGCCAGAATCATCATCCAGTAACACTGCCATAGACTTGCGTTTACCGGGTGGGAAATCAACCCCTTTCACGATACCTTCCAGCAAATAGCTGCGTCCCACCGTTAATTGATTCATGGGAATGATCGTGCTACGGTCTTCATAGTCACGTGGTAGATGAAAAAGCAAATCATCAGTATTAAAGATATTTAGTTTTTCGAGTAAAGCAGCGGCGGCATTGCCAACGCCTTGTAACTGATGGACTGCAGCCATGTCCCCTCAACCAGGTCTGTGATTCGGTGTCGAATGCATATTTTATTTATTGGTTATGGTAAAACATCCGAGCGGGTAGCTAAACAATTATTTGAGCAAGGTCATCAAATTAGCACAATTAGCCAAAGTCCCAAAACAGATTCATTCGCAACTCATCTGATTCAGGATGTGCATACTCTAGATTTAAGTGCAGTCGCTTCGATTGATTGGGTCTATGTGTTACTTAGCCCAAAACTGAGGGGGGTCGAAGCCTATCAGCACATTTATCTGGATTCGGTTCAGCCAATCATTACTGCCTTGAAATCCCATCCGGTAAAAAGAATGGTGGTGGTTTCATCAACCCGGGTTTATGGACAGAATGCAGGTGAAAGCGTGGATGATGAAACTGAAATTCATCCGAATGATGCTCAAGGTGAAATTCTGCATCACATGGAACAGGCGTATCTCGCGGCTTATCCTGATCAATGTACCATTATCCGCCCAAGTGGGATTTATGGGACTTCTGTGGCACGTATGCAGAAAATGGCAACCTCAATGATCAGTTATCCAAATCTGCACTGGTCGAATCGTATTCATATTGAAGACTTATCACGTTTTCTAGCTCATATGATTCACGTGGAACATCCTGATTCTTCATATATTTTGACTAATAATCAGCCACAACTTTTGCATGAAGTCTTGCAATGGTTTCAGCAGCAGATGGGTTTATTTATATTGAAAGTGGAAAGTGACAGGGTGACGGGTAAAAAGCTGTATGCCACAAGAATGGAAAAGATAGGCTTTGAGTTAGAGCATCAGGATTGTTTTCAGGATTATTTAGAGTTGATGAATAAGACTGATTTATAAATTTGGAAGTTCCTCCTCCCTCTGGGAGGAGGTTAGGAGGAGGTTTTTTTTAAAATCACCTCTCCCTTGCGCAGCAGTGCTGCTCATCTCCTAAAAGGAGAGGGAATATTTATCATTTTTATTAATTCTCAAGCAAAAAAAGAGAGGCCAAAACCTCTCTTTTTCTTTAAGTAAACTTTACTTTTTCTTGCGTTTCGCACGTTTCTTGGCTTGTTCAGCCGCAACCGCATCTAGTGCTTCTTTCAACTCTTCATCGGTAAAGGAGGTGATGTGATGCAGCATTTGCAGCTTCACTTCATCCAGTACCAGATCTGCATACTGCGCAACATTGGTCAGCTGCTCATCATAGACAATGGCATTGTCTTCATTGGTACAAATATAGCCTTTTTGCGTCAGAACTTTGATAAAGCTTTGGAATAAGGCTTTGTCAAAGAATTCTGGTGAGTTGAATTCATACAGTACAGAAAGACGTTGCCCCACCAGATGACTCAGTTCTTCCACCTGACGGGTTGAAATATTGCCTGGCCCACGCTGGGTGATCAAAGCCAGTGTCATGTAATAGCGTTCCAGACTTTGGGTTACTGGAGCAGCCAGAACTTCAAGCTGGTGATGCGCTTCAGTATTCGGTGCTGGGGCTACCAGATTTTCACCATCTGCACTGATCAGATTGGTTGCAAGTAAAGCATCGATATAAGCATCAACATGTTGCTGAATTTCGTCTTCTTTCCATTTCAGGAATAGCTCAGCTTTCAGGAATGGATAGAGTGTACTGCTAGCGTTGATCGCATCTTCACGGCGAATCATGCCATTGTGTTCTACCAGTGCCGCAATCAGGGACGGCAATACAAAGCTATGCACGATGTTATTACGGAAATAAGTCAGCAATACGGCCTGATTATCTTCAATGGCAATGATATCGCCCAGAACGTGTTTCACCCGTTTAATCAGCTTGAGCTTCATTGCATAGGCAATAATCTCTTTACCTGAAAGTGAGGTAATTTGCATACGCTCATCATAAGGTAAAGCCACCAGCAGATTACGGTAGGTATCCAGCTGCTTGATACAGATTTCTTCGTCCAGCGTATGTTTCGGTGTTGCCAATAAAATAAGTGACAGCAGTGAAACCGGATTCACCACGACTGCACGGTTGATATTTTCCAGAATGGCTTGGGCAGAACTGTTGACTGCGTCGGATACTGGCTGCGGAATCGGATCATCATTCTTTTCAATTTTGATATGTTCTGCACCATGCTGTTTCAGGATGTCATCCAGAAATACCGGTTCACCGAAGTTCAGATGGACCTTGCCAAAAATACGTTCAATTTTGCGCAAGGTTTTCAGGATGCCAAAAATAGATTCTGCTTCTTTCGGCTTGCCATTCATCTCACCGACATAAGTACCACCTTCCATCAGGCGTTCATAGCCGATATAAGTCGGAACAAAGACAATTGGCTTAGCTTTGCCACGTAAATGACCATGTACGGTCATCGCCAGCATGCCGGTTTTTGGTGGCAGCAGACGACCAGTACGTGAACGACCACCTTCGATAAAGTATTCCAGTGGAGTATTACGCGACAGCACGCTATACAGATATTCTTTAAATACGGTGGTATAGAGTGCATTACCGCGGAAGGTACGACGGATAAAGAAAGCACCACCACCCCGTAAGATCTGACCCACAAATGGCATGTTCAGGTTATCGCCTGCCGCAATATAAGGCACCATCAGACCACGACGATAAATCACATAAGACAATAATAAATAGTCGATATGACTGCGGTGACATGGCGTATAGACAATTTCATAATCTTTGGCCAGTTCACGCACGGTACTGAAATTATGTACTTCCACGCCGTCATAGAGCTGGGTCCATAAACGGGTCAGGGCTTTATCGGCGAAACGCACGGTAGAATGAGAATAGTCCGATACAATCTCATTCAGATAGCCAATGGCACGACGTTCTGCTTCCAGCATACTGATTTTGCTACGGATACTTTCGTTACGAATAGCCGCCTGTACATCCGGAGATTTAATCAGGCCATGCATCACATTACGGCGGTCTGACAGGTCAGGGCCGAGGATCACTTCACGCTGTGCATCCAAATAGTCATTCAGACGGCTGACAATATAGGTCGCTGGCGCTGAATTTGGATAAGTTTCTTTGGCAAATTCCATGAGGGCGCGCAAAGATTGTGGCTCATGAAACTCCAGATAAGACTGGCGACCATGCAGACCGATATTGACCAGCTGTTTGACCCGGCTTGGCGTAGACCAGGTATCGGTAAATAAAAGCTTGAACCAAGAATCTTCTTTTTCAGGATCACGACCCCAAAGTACAGTCACCGGTACCAGTTCCACATCCAGTTCGGGGTTTTTTTCTAGGACTTCAATCAGGCGTAACAGGCGTGGAGGAAAAGCATGTGGTGGTGAGCTAAGCAGATTATTCTCATCATGATGCTGCAGGAACAGCACCGAAGCCTTTTCCTTGCTGTCACCAATCTGTAGAGGGTCAAGCGCGGGCGGCATGTTTAAACGGCGAGTTTCCGCATCGACCACCAATGCATTACTGCGTGAATGATTCTGCAAGATATAGCAGACGATTTTCTGCTGCGCTGCCGGAGTCTGGTCAGCAGTAGGAGCTGTCACTTCACTTGGTACTTCCCCAAGAACATGCGGGGTGACCACAAGATCAAGTAGCTTACTTGAAAGCTTGCGATACATTTGACCAAAGCCACTCTTGGACATAGTTACTCCTAATTTTACTGACCAAAACTACAGAATTTCTGAGGGAATTTATTTTGATTGATTATAAAAACAAACAATATGTCATTTTCTGACAAATTCAATCGAAGTGGTTCAATTTTAGCGCGAAAGCAGATGTTTTTCCTAGTAAGTTGCAAGATCAGTTGACAGAACAGTCAATCAATCTTTAGAAGATTGATTGGATTTTATGGCAGAATATTCAGAATAAATTGTATAGATTTATTTCTACACTTCTGGATCTTGCCAATATCACACAGGTTGCTTATGAATGCCTTAACACAGGAACTGGTCGAGCTGCTCAGTTTAGAAAAGTTAGAAGAAAATATTTTCCGGGGAATTAGCCGTAATCTGGTAGGCAAGCGCGTATTTGGTGGGCAGGTTCTGGGACAGGCTCTGCGTGCTGCGTCTTATACCACAGATCGTCCTGCGCATTCACTGCATGCCTATTTCCTGTTTGGTGGCGATGTCAATGCACCGATCATTTATGAAGTGGATCGTATCCGTGATGGAAAAAGCTTTGTCAGCCGTCAGGTTCGTGCCATTCAGCATGGCCGTACTATCTTCATGTGTATGGTTTCCTTTGCGCATCAGGAAGAAGGTCTGAACTATCAGATTTCAGAACCTGAGTATCCACCAGCAGAAAGCCTGAAAAATGAAGCAGAGCTCACCCGGCAGATTATTGAATTTATTCCGGAAAATGTGCGTGCTTCTTTCATGCGTGACCGTCATGTCGAAATTCGCCCTGTAATGCCAGTGAATCCATTCCAGCCGCAACCGGAAGCGCCAAATTATGCGCACTATATTCGTACTCATGGAAAGATTGCTGCAGAAGTGGATGAGATTTCCCTGCATCAGGCGATTGCTGCTTTCTATTCGGACTTTACCCTAATGACCACAGCGCTGCGTCCGCATGGTTTAAGTTATCTGTCTCCAAGCTTGCAATGTGCCAGTATTGATCATGCCATGTATTTCCATAAACCATTCCGGGTAGATGAATGGATGTTATACGACATGGATGCTACTCAAAGTGCCAGTTCACGTGGTCTGAACTTTGGCCGCATGTGGCAAAATGGTGAGCTGGTCTGCAGTACCACACAAGAAGGCCTGATCCGTTTACGTGAAATTGAAACCCAGTAAAGCATACTTTTAATTTAAATAAAGCCGGATCCCAGATCCGGCTTTATACATTTTTAAGCACGGCTCTTTATAAAAAATTACTCGATTCTCCAGCACTTGCATGGCATAGTGCCCTTAAGATCAATATTAAAAATGCATGTGAAATGAGCTTAAATACGCAGATTTTAATTGCCGCCGTATTGGGGGTACTGTTTGGATTTTTACTGACTTTATTTCCGCAAAGCACATTTTTTGATGTCGGCCTGTACGGGATTGGAATTGCCAGCAGCCTTTTTATTGGCCTGCTGAAAATGATTTTGATTCCCCTGATTTTTACCTCAATTGTGGTTGGGGTCTCTAATCTGCAGGCGGGGGGGCAGCTGAGTCGAACCTGGAAAATTACTTTGCTGTGCTGTGTGACCACCACCTCATTGGCACTGATTTTAGGGCTAACCTGTGCGCATCTGTTTAATGTGGGGAGAGGTGTGGATGTGGTGATGTTTCAGGATGCTATGGCTCAGCATCAGACTCCTGATACTTTAACGCCGTCGTCTTTCTTTACTAATTTTATTCAGAATACCCTGATCAATCCCTTTAAGGCCTTTGCTGATGGCAATGTTTTGGCTGTTGTGATTTTTGCTCTGTTTATCGGTGTGGCGCTGGTCGCAGGTGGAGACAGCTTCCGTACTGTGCGTAAGCTGAGTCACCAGTTTTTTGACATCATGATGTTGATGATTGGCTGGATCATGAAACTGGCACCGATTGGGATTTTTGCATTACTCGCCAAGTTAATTGCCACTGAAGATATTTCAGTGCTGAGCCGTCTGGCCGAGTTTGCGGCAGTGGTGACAGGCACTACAATTTTCCACGGAATAGTGGTGTTGCCGTTATTGCTATGGATCTTCGGAAAAATGAATCCGCTGACCTTTTTTAAAGGCACCCGTAGTGCATTAATTACTGCCTTTGCCACCAGCTCCAGTTCGGCAACCATGCCGATTTCTTTAAAATGCGCGCAGGAAAATCTGGGCGTACGTCCGCAAACAGCTGGTTTTGTGATTCCTCTTGGCACGCAGCTGAATATGGATGGAACGGCACTTTATGAAGCTGCAGCAGCTTTGTTTATTGCCAATTTGATGGGACTGGATTTAACCTTAGGTCAGCAGCTGGTGGTTTGTGCCACGGCAATGATTGCGTCATTAGGTGCACCGGGCATTCCAAGCGCCGGCATGGTCACCATGATCATGGTACTGCAATCAGTGGGTTTACCTGCTGAAGCGATTGCGATTCTACTTCCGATTGACCGTCTGCTGGATACCGTACGTACAGTAGTAAACGTGCAGGGCGATATGATGATTAGTGTGGTGGTAGATCGACATACCCGCGAGCCTGAAGTGCCGGTTTAATCTTTGTCTAATTCAGCTTTATCTAAGTCCGGATTCCAGACAATTTCCCAGAGATGACCATTGGGATCCTGAAAATAACCTGCATATCCGCCATAAAAAGTCGTGTGTGCAGGTTTAATAATTTTAGCGCCGGCACGTTCAGCCTGTGCCATTGCCTGGTCGACTTCTAAGGGACTATAGACATTATGCCCCAGAGTCATTTGCGTCGGACAGATTGGGCTTGGCTTCAGACCGGTATCTTGCTGGATACTACGCTGTGGCCATAAGGCAAGCTTAAGACCAGGTTGTAATTGAATAAAAGCCACCGCGCCATATTCAAACTCTTCACCCATAATTCCTTCACTGGGAAAACCCAGTCCATCACGGTAAAAGCGTAGTGAAGCTTCCAGATCGAGCACACCGAGGGTAATCACAGAAATCCGTGCTTGCATAAGTCCCTCCTGATTATGATTGTTATATTTCTATCTTAGGACAAATAAAAAGCAGGGAAGCGATCCCTGCTGTTAGAAATTGTAATAACAGGCAAGCTTAAGCGACTTTGAGAGTAGCGCGTTTGGCTGCCTGTGAATGGTTGAGATAATGCAGCGCATCATCGGTACCGCCTTCATGCACCGGATCATACCAAGGCATTAAATAACCGAGCTGTTGGGATACTAACCACAGCGGGTTAGGCAGAAGGCGGTTATCTGACTGGGAAATACGCAACCATTCTTTCCAGATCCAGGGTTTATATACGGCTGGCTTATACTGCTTGAAACGTGAATCCTGCGATAACAGATGTGCAGCACCATCCACCCAAAGGCCAATTACACCAATAATGACCACCACACTTAGATAATAACGGGCAATATAGCCGCCACCTAGGTGACGATATAAATCAAAAGCCACACTACGATGTTCAATTTCTTCAGCACCATGCCATTTCACCAGATCCAGCATATTCGGATCAGCACCCAGACGTTCCCATTCAGTATTGTAGAGTGCGTATTTACCCAGGACACAGGTCATGTGTTCTATCGTCGCAATGATACCGAGACGGAACAGATCCCATTGGTGTTCTAAGATTTTAGGAATTTTGAGACCGAATGGATGATCGGCTAGGAGCTTGTTAAATAGGAAATGCATGATGTGCAGATTGCGCTGGATATCAATCTGACGTTCAGATAAATATTCTTTATTGGCCGAATTATGCGCTTGGGCATGCATGGCTTCCTGACGGATAAATGCCTGCACATCATGCTTTAATTTTTCGTCAGTGATCTGGGGGAGGACTTTGTTATATAAACGGCAGAACCAGAGTTCACCCGCGGGCAGAATATTGTTAATTTCATTGACGAAGTAACTGGCAAAGGGCTGATCAGGAATCCAGTCGACTGGAGTGTCTTGCCATTCAAAGCTGACTTTGCGAGGCTGGATAAAATAGGAAATGGAAGAGCCAATTCTTGTTGTTTTGAAGCGCGAAAGTAAAGACATGGTGTGAATCCATCACTGCTTGATCAAGACAGTATGAAAAAAATATCCCGAATTGCGGCAGGCAATACGGGACATTCTTTTATCCGATGAAACACATTCGGCTTATTTTTGTGGATCCTGTTCGACAATCTTTGTTGGATCGGCTTCCACAGGTGCATCCAGATCATTCAGTTCACTGGCAGTGACTTCATGAGCGCTGTTGGTCTCATCTTCATCTTCTAATAATTCAATTGGTTCATCAGCTTCGTTTAAATCATGCATTGAAGCTTCAGGAATGCTGTCCAGATCAAATTCAGGTGCTTGATTCAAAGTGAAGTTCAAACGCCCGCCCATCACACTGGCCAGTTCTTCCAGACCTTGCTTGTTTAGAGAAGAAAACAGTTGAATCGAGAAATCCAGCTTCATCTTTTTCAGTTTGGCTTTCACTTCTTGTAGCGCTTTCGAAGCAGGGCCACGGTTCAGCTTGTCGGCTTTGGTCAGCAGCACATGTACGAATAATTTACGTGAATACGCCCATTCCAGCATCATCACATCAAAGTGTTGTAGCGGATGACGGATATCCATCAGCAACACCAGACCTTGCAGGCTCTTGCGGTGAATCAGATAGTTTTCCAGTTCTTTCTGCCAGACAATTTTCATGGCTTCTGGGACCGCTGCATAGCCATAACCCGGTAAATCGACCAGACGCTGATCCGGATTGCCAAGGCTAAAGAAGTTGATCATCTGGGTACGGCCTGGTTTTTTGGACGCACGGGCCAACTGTTTCTGATTGGTCAGGGCATTGATGGCACTCGATTTACCCGCATTGGAACGGCCAGCAAAAGCCACCTCATAACCGGTATCTTCTACACACAAGCTGAGCTTGGGTGCACTCATCAGGAACTCAGCTTTGCGTAACCAGTTGAGGGCTTGTACCGAATATTCAGTAATGGCTGGATCGACCTTTTTTTCATAGCTGATCTTTTGCTTTGGGGCATTTGATGCCTTACTGTTTTTCGACTTTCCTCTGCTGTGATGCATGGCTCAACTTCAATGACTAATTATACAAGAAGCTATTATAAAGGAAGTCGGGCGGGCAAGCGAACTTTAGAATTGCCCAATAGAATAAGGGTATTAGAGATTGATCAGGCTAATTGGTGACTGGATACTAAAATGTTCCTTGGTCGGTTCAACGACATCACCCAGAATATATTGATCCAGACTGGTGTAGAACTGCTCCACAGCCTGATCCAGAATGCCTTTTAATCCGCAATTGGTACGTAATACACAGGGTGGATCATTACATTCCACAATCTGGTTGTCACGTTGCAGAATACGCACAATCTGTCCTAGCTGAACTTTCAGGGCAGCCGGATTAAGACGGATTCCACCGCCTTTACCGCGAGAGGTAATGAGCCAGTCCTGTTTCGCCATAAAGTAGGCAATTTTCATGGCATGGTTCTGTGAAATCTGTAAGCGCTCCGCCAGCTCGGCAATCGTATAAGGCAGATCGCGGGGTTGTGCAACATACATCAGTATGCGCAGCGCATAGTCAGTAAATTTATTCAGTTGCATGATAATACTGATGTTTTTGATGAAAAAAATTAGGGTTAGTCTAGCATACCAGGCTAACCCTCTGTTTTTATTTTAAGCTGAAGAAGCAGTTAGTGGCGTACACCACCTGTGCCAAAGGCTTCGCTATGAATGTTCTCAGCAGGAATTCCGCGAGCGACAAGCGCCTTTTGCTGTTCAGCCATAAATGGCATTGGGCCACAGAGATAGTAGTCTGCATTGGCTGGTAATAATGCGCTATCTACAGTGCTTAAGTCCAGTCGACCGGCAACATCATAATCCTCGCCCAGTTTATCGCTTGGGTGCGGGAATTCATAAGCAGTCATTGTGCTTAAACGTGGATATTTGGCTTTCAGGTCATGAATATGCTGTTTCATCGCATGAACCTGTTTGCTACGGCAGGCATGGATGAAAGTCACAGGTTGTGGCATGTCCAGAGTCACCAGCTGGTTTAGCATGGCCACCATTGGAGTCAGGCCTACACCGCCACTGATAAACACATTACGTTTGTTCGGATCGATCAGGTAGAAGTTACCTGTCGGTGCAGAGACTTCAATTTCTGAACCTTCTGGCAGGCTATGTAAAGTATTCGATACCCAACCTGGAACCATGTCGCCTTTCTGGTCTTCACGTTTCACCGAGATACGCAGGTAGTCTGCTTGTGGGCAAGTCGACAGGGTATATTGGCGTGGTTGTCTCAGATTTAACTCAGGTACAAACACACGTACAGAGATATATTGGCCAGCTTCATATTTCGGTAATGGACCGCCGTCGACTGGAGCCAGGTAGAAGGAAGTGATTTCATCACTTTCCACGACTTTCTTGGCAATCTTGAAGTTGCGCCAGCCTAACCAGCTGCCTTTAGTCTGTTCATGCTGGTCGTAAATCGCTTTTTCAGTTGCAATGAACAGATCCGCCAGTTGACCGTACGCTGCAGCCCAAGCATCAATCAATGGATCATCCATCGAAATGTTCAGCACTTCACTGATCGAATGCAACAGGTTTTCCCCAACAATACCGTAATCCGGTGCCTTAATGTTTAAGCTCACGTGTTTATGTGCGATCAGCTCAACCACGGGTAACAGCACAGATGGATCTTCGATATTTTCAGCATAAGCCAGAACCGCACCTGCCAAGGCTTGTGCTTGAGCTCCACTGCGTTGATGTCCCATGTTAAAGGTTTCTTTCAAATCAGGATTATTGCCTAGCATGCGGTTATAGAAATAACCGGTCAGGGCAACCCCATTTTCACGAAGTACAGGAACAGTGGCTTTTACAAGGTCAATTTGCTGTGGAGTCATAGCTGATCTCTCATGGCTGTTATTTATAAGATGTATTTAGAATACATCTTATAAAATGCTTTTACAATATAGTAAAAGCATAAAACCATAAAAAAATTATGGGATATAAAAATATCCCATAAAAATGATGTTTTCGATCGGAGAAAGGAAGGTTATTTGCGCCCGAAGAGGGAACCTAATAGACCACGCACAATTTTCTGTCCGGTACTACCACCCAGACTACGTGCTGCACTTTTGGCAAAGGTACCCACAATATCCTGAGTCAGTTTTTCACGTTGCTTGGCTGCACGCTCAGCTTCTTTTTGCTGTTCACGTGCCAAACGTTCCTGTTCCTTGGCTTGCTGTTTAGCCAGAGCTTCCTGTTCTTTGGCCTGTTGCTTGGCAAGTTCCGCAGCTTGAGCCTGCTGCTGAAGTTCCAGTACTTTTTGCTGCAGCATCTCATGCGCACTGTCACGGTCAACTTCCTGCTCATAAATACCAGCGACAATGCTTTGCTGCATCAGTGCTTTACGTTCTTCTGGTGTAATCGGGCTAAAAGAAGAATGTGGTGGCATGATCCAGCCACGTTCAACAATCTGTGGAGTCCCTTTTTCATCCAGACAGCTAATCAGCGCTTCACCTACAGCAAGTTCAGTAATCGCTTCCTGTACTTTAAATTCTGGATTGGCACGGAAGGTATCCGCCGCCGTTTTGACTGCCTTCTGGTCTTTAGGTGTGAAAGCGCGTAAAGCATGCTGAATACGGTTGCCGAGTTGTCCTAATACGCTTTCAGGTAAATCCAGTGGATTCTGGGTGACAAAATAAATCCCCACACCTTTGGAGCGGATCAGACGCACCACCTGTTCAATCTTTTCCTGCAGGGCGGGGCTGGCATTATCAAAGAGTAGGTGGGCTTCATCAAAGAAGAACACCAGTTTCGGTTTGTCCAGATCACCCACCTCTGGTAACTGTTCAAATAACTCTGACAGCATCCATAACAGGAAAGTGGCGTACAACTTCGGTGTGTTCATCAGCTTGTCGGCAGCCAGCAGATTGATATTGCCGCGGCCTTGGCTATCCGTTTGCAGGAAATCCATCAGGTCTAGTGCTGGCTCGCCAAAGAATTTATCCCCGCCTTGATCAGCAAGTGCCAATAAATTGCGTTGAATCGCACCGAGGCTGGCAGGCGATAGATTGCCATATTCCGCTTTAAAGTCTGCAGTATGTTCGCTGACATAACTCAGCATGGCTTTCAGGTCTTTAAAGTCGATCAGTAGCAGGCCCTGATCATCAGCAATCCGAAAGACGGCGGACAGTACTCCTTCTTGTGTGTCATTCAGGTTTAGGATACGGGCAAGGAGGAGTGGTCCAATTTCGGAAATCGTAGTACGGATCGGATGGCCTTGTTCACCAAACAGATCCCAGAATACGACCGGCGAAGCTTCAAAAGGAATTGAGTCAATATTCAGGCTTTTAATACGTTCATCAAACTTAGGATTACTTTCGCCTGGCTTGGCCAGGCTGGAAACATCTCCCTTGGCATCGGCAAGGAACACGGGTACACCAATGCGAGAAAAGCTTTCTGCCAAAACTTTCAAGGTTACCGTTTTGCCGGTTCCGGTCGCGCCGGCAATCAGTCCGTGACGGTTGGCAAGCTGTGAATGCAGCACAATATCTTGCGTGGTATCACTGGTTTTTTTAGCAATAATGATCGGTGTATTCATTAACTTGAAAACCTCTATATAAATTTTTGTCTTTTGGAATACTTAAATTTCCCTTATGCAGGGATTTGTGATTTAAGTCTCTTTTTTGGTTTATTGTGTTACATGTTAAGGTATTTTGACTTTATTGTTGAAATTGTATTCATTTTTTGTAATATTCACCATTCATTTTATTTTTAATAACATTATGAAAAATAAAATTTTAATTTAATAGCTTTTAATAAATAGTTTGAAAACGGTTAGAGGGTGTAAATGAAACTTAACAAACAATTATTAGCAATGTTAGTGGGAACATCTGTATTTTTAACGGCATGTGGTGGTGATTCAGATAGCTCAATATCTACAAAGCCTACTGATCCAGTTCCACCAGAACAGCCAGGCGAAACGCTTACTACTATTCAAGATGTTGCAACTGTAGTAAGTGAAAAGGCAAATATTGCAGTTTTTGGTGAAGTGAATCCTAAATATTTTACAGAGACAGCATTAACATCAGGTCGGACTGTTTTATTGTTAGATGATAATGTGACAAAAGCAGCTGGATTTGCTTCACAGGTTGATTTAACTGCTTCATCGGCACAGAATCAAGCGAAAGTGAGATCAGTTGTATTAAATCAAAATTTAGATGAATTTAGTAAATTCTATTTAGCTGCATTTACTAATGCTCTTATCCAGCAAAATGCAAAAGTCAATATTTTAACTAATCGTGTATCTACGAATGCTCAAGGTGAAGTGGTTAATGTAATCTTGGATATTGATTTTTCTAATGCCAATGAACTGACTAAAGTTCGTGACCTGTTGTTATCTGTATTAAATTCAAATTCATCTGTTACTACTCCTGTAGCCGTACAAGCAAGTGATAAAAAATTACGTCTCAATTTATCTTTTTGGCTTGCAAACCAATCAGGTTATATTTGGGGAAATACTTACGTAGCGAGTAATAGTGATCAAGTTAACCAAGTATATGGTGATTTGAATATTGCTAGTGCTTTAAGTAGCAATGCGGTTATTGAAGTGGCTACAGCAAAAGAAACTTTTACTCAAACAACACAATCTGCAAATGCGGTTGACATTTTATGGAATATTGATTCTTCAGGTTCAATGTCTGAAGAACAGCGTAACTTGGCTAATGGTGCTGCACAGTTCTTTAAATCATTGAATCAAGCAGGTGTAGATTATCGTTTAGCAGTGAATACGCAGGATGCGTATGCATGTAAGTCGCTTAGAACTTTAAAAGATAAAACGACTAATTTTATTGATAGAAATACACCAGATGCAGAGCAAGAGTGGGCTACCTTGGCTCAACCTGGAACTTATGATTCAGCTACTGAAACAGGTTTTTACTGCGTTCGTGAAGCAGATTTGACTGGTTTTGATCGTCCAAATGTGAAAAATTTAGTAGTGTTTGTTTCAGATGAGCCTGAAAATGAAACATATTGGCAGTACAGTCCTGTATATAGTAACTATACACGACGAGATTTTAATGATTATAAAAATTATTTCTTGTCTACAAACACTACCTACTTTTCGATTGTGGGTACATCTGATCATATCCGTCCAACTTTTGCAGATCCTACAACTTCTTGGAGTACATTAGGATTTGAATGTAATGGTCAAGGAGGATCTGCTGAAGGAGGAGGGCACTTTAAAGAGATTGCACGTTTGACTGGTGGGGCTTCTGCTTCAATTTGTGCTGATGCTACAAGCTGGAATGTGGTATTTGATGACATTATCCGTGTAGCAACTGGTCTTGCAAGTCAGTTTAGTTTAAAACAGGTACCAGTACCTTCAACTGTTAAGGTGACAGTAAATGGTCAGAATGTTGGGCGTGATACAACACATCGACAAGGCTTTGATCTAGTTTATAGTAATTCTGGAGTAAGCTTAGTATTTTATGGAACGGCTTTACCAAAAGCAGGAGAGACCGTTTCTGTAAGCTATGATTACTTTAAGTAAAGCGAAACGATAATGTAAAAAATTGGGCAATTTGCCCAATTTTTTTATGTCTATATTTAAGCTAAGACTTTTAAAGCCTGTTTAATATCCTGAATCAGATCTTCCGGATGTTCTAGCCCAATACAGAAACGGACCAGAAAACCCTCTTTCAAATGTGAATGTTCAAGCACACGCATTTCTTTTAAGTTATATAGCATGACCAGACTGACAGGACCACCCCAGCTAAAGCCAAGCTTAAACAGTTTTAAGCTGTCACAGAAATTGCGAATATCTTGCAACTTGTAGTTATTGTCAAAAATCACGCTGACCAGTCCGGCACTGTGTCCTTGCTTGCAAATTTCTTTCCAGTATTCATGACCTGCGTTGTCAGTATCAGCCGGATGTAAGACCTGGACAAATTCTGGTTGCTGTTTGAGCCAGTGTAATAAGGTTAAGCAGCTTTGTGATTGATGTTCATATCGGAGTTGCATCGACGCCAGACTTCGTTGTACCTGAGCGACATCATCGCCTGATACAGAGATACCCTGAATGGCATGCGCACGGAACAATTTGTGATGCAGGTCTTTATCGCGGGTCACCACTGAACCCATCAGGATATCACCGCCACCACTTGGATATTTGGTCAGGGCATGCACAGTCATATCGACACTTATATGATCCTCACCAAAATCAAATGCATTAAAGGCAAGGCCTGCACCCCAGGTATTGTCCAGCGCAGTGAGGATGTTGTTCGCTTGGGCCTTCTTGACCAAGCGACTTAAATCGGGAAATTCTAAAGTCACGGAACCCGCCGCTTCAAGCCAAAGTAGTTTGGCTTTTTCCGAGGGCTGAAAAGTATCCGCATCTATCGCATTATAGACTTTGACTTGAATGCCATAGCGGGTTTCCAGGTTGCGTAGATGTTCCATGTTTGGACCATAGATATTATCCGCAACCCACACTTCATCGCCTTGGCTTAAAAAACAAGAATTCACGAGATTAATCGCGGATAAACCACTCGGTGCCAGCAAGCAATATTGACCGCCTTCGATCTGGGCAATGCTATCGCCTAAGGTAAATGTCGTCGGTGTACCATGCGTGCCATAGCTATAGTCATAGTCATCAGTCCAGTGGCGATTAAATAGGGCATCAGTATTGTTAAAGATGATGGTGGATGCACGAAACAGGGGAGGTTGAATACTGGAAATATATTGCGGGGCCTTTCGTGGTGCATGAATCAGCGCTGTTTGAGGATTTTTTTTCACGTGAATGCTCTTAAATGTAATCAAATATTGCTTTAGCTTAAGAGAATCTCATTATTGCTGCCAGTTATGTTGTGAAATGTTGAAAAAATTGACATTGCTAAAAAGTTGGCTTCATTTTTGCAAAACCTAAAATCAGAGAGCTACAACAAAAGGTTTAGGCGCATGAAGTCGCAGTTAAAAGTACATTATTTTCAGCATATTGCTGGCGAGGGTTTTGGTAGTTGTATTGATTTTTTAAAGCAGCATCAGGCGCAAATTACTGCGACTGAATTCTTTGCTTTACCCGTCGATCGTCCACTCGATATAGAAGCTTTACCAGCAGTTGAAGAAGTTGATTTGCTGATCATCATGGGAGGCACCATGAGTGTCAATGATGAGGCAAATTATCCATGGCTCAAGATCGAAAAACGCTGGTTACGCCGTTATCTTTCTCAAGGCAAACCGGCGATTGGCCTATGTTTAGGTGGGCAGCTGATTGCCAATGCCTTGGGTGCGGCCGTCAGCCGTAACCAGGAGCAGGAGTTAGGCTGGACCACGGTACGCAAAGTCGCGCATGTACCCGAGGATTGTTTTATTTTACCTGAACAGTTTGAAATTATGCAGTGGCATAGTGAAACCTTTGAACTACCTAAAGGGGCAATTCATCTGGCAGAAAATGAAGCCTGTCGTAATCAGATGTATCAACTCGGCAAGAATGTCTTGGGGTTCCAGTTTCATCCGGAAATCACCCCGGAAACTTTAAAGCTGTTTTTGGAAAATGAAGAAGAAACTTCACAATTTTCTGGAAAATATGTACAGGACATCCAACAACTGAAAAGAACAACCAAAAATAATTTTATCCAAGGAAATCAAATACTAAATCAAGCTATTCAGTATGTTTTGGAAAAAACGGCCTAGTGGGTAAAAAATAAACAATTGATTTCCCGAATAAATTGAAATACAGCAAGAAAAACTCTAAAAGGGATTTGCTTATGCAATAAACAATGGCTATAATAAGCGACCCTTCAATAGGAAGGGGGTTAACTACGAAGAAAGTAGTTAACTATCGTTACAGTCGTGGCATCGATCACGACCTTAGTGATATTTCACTGCTCTTGACACTTGCCTTAAAATAGTGGGGTGAGATGCGTCAAGAGTGATTCTTTATATATTTGGCTTGGAGTTAACTGGTATGTCTAACCAGAGAATTCGTATCCGTCTTAAGTCTTTTGATCACCGTCTTATTGATCAATCAGCTCAAGAAATCGTAGAAACAGCAAAACGTACTGGCGCACAAGTTTGTGGTCCAATTCCAATGCCTACACGCATTGAACGTTTTAACGTTTTAACATCACCACACGTTAACAAAGATGCGCGTGACCAATACGAGATCCGCACTTACAAACGTTTGATCGACATCGTTCAACCTACAGACAAAACTGTAGATGCATTGATGAAGTTAGATCTTGCAGCTGGTGTTGATGTTCAGATCGCATTGGGTTAAGGCTTTCGGGTTAATTAACGCTCTAAGTTAATTAGGCCGCTTTTTTAGAGGTTTATGCACATGGCTATTGGTTTAGTCGGTCGCAAGTGCGGTATGACACGTATCTTTACAGATGCTGGTGTTTCTGTGCCTGTTACAGTGATTGAGGTTGATCCTAACCGCATCACTCAAATCAAAACGCTTGAAACTGATGGTTATCAAGCGATTCAAATCACTACTGGTGAACGTCGCGAATCTCGCGTAACTAACGCTCAGAAAGGTCACTTCGCGAAAGCTGGTGTTGCTGCTGGTCGTCTGGTTCAAGAATTCCGCGTTTCAGAAGCTGAGCTTGAAGGTCGTGAAGTTGGCGCTACTATCGGTGTAGATCTGTTCACAGTTGGTCAAATTGTTGACGTAACTGGTCAGTCTAAAGGTAAAGGTTTCCAAGGTGGTGTTAAGCGTTGGAACTTCCGTACTCAAGACGCTACTCACGGTAACTCTGTTTCTCACCGTGTTCTAGGTTCTACAGGTCAAAACCAGACTCCTGGTCGCGTGTTCAAAGGCAAAAAAATGGCTGGCCATTTAGGTGCTGAACGCGTAACTGTACAGGGTCTTGAAATTGTATCTATCGACGCAGAACGTTCAGTTCTAGTAGTTAAAGGTGCGATTCCTGGCGCTACTGGTGGCGACGTAACTGTTCGTCCTACGATCAAGGCCTGAGGGGAAATAACGTGAATTTAAATACTGTTTCCGGCTCTGCTGTTGAATTATCAGAAGTTGCGTTCGGTCGTGAATTTAATGAAGCTCTTGTACACCAAGTTGTTACAGCTTACTTAGCTGGTGGTCGTCAAGGTTCTAAAGCTCAGAAATCACGTGCAGACGTTTCTGGCGGTGGTAAAAAACCATTCCGTCAAAAAGGTACTGGCCGCGCTCGTGCTGGTTCTATTCGTAGCCCAATCTGGGTTGGCGGTGGTAAAACTTTTGCTGCTCGTCCACAAGACTGGTCTCAAAAAGTAAACCGTAAAATGTACCGCGGTGCTATGCAATGCATCCTGGCTGAACTTGTTCGTCAAGATCGCTTAGTTCTAGTTGAAGAGTTTGCTGTTGCAGCTCCAAAAACTAAAGAATTGCTTGCAAAACTTAACGACTTGAATGCTACTCGTGCATTGATCGTTACTGATGCTGTTGATGAGAACTTGTATCTAGCTGCTCGTAACCTTCCACACGTTGATGTGGTTGATGCGACTGCAATCGATCCTGTTAGCTTGATCGCGTTCGATAAAGTTGTTATGTCTGTAGCTGCTGCTAAGAAAATTGAGGTAGAACTCGGATGAACAACGAACGTTTATATCAAGTCCTGCAAGGACCTGTTTTCTCAGAAAAAGCACAAGTTTTAGGTGAAACTGCTGGTGTTCAAGTATTCAAAGTTGCACTTGATGCAAACAAGCTTGAAATCAAAAAAGCAGTGGAACAATTGTTTGGTGTAGAAGTTGTTAAAGTTAACACTACGATCACTAAAGGTAAAACTAAACGCTTTGGTAAAACATTAGGACGTCGTTCTGATGTTAAAAAAGCATACGTCACCCTGAAAGCTGGCCAAGATGTTGAAATGGCTGACTTGGGCGATGCCGCTGAAAGCGCAGCGGAATAAGGACGAAAACTATGCCTATTCAAAAATGTAAGCCAACGTCTCCAGGACGTCGCTTTGTAGAGAAAGTGGTTCATGATCACCTTCACAAAGGCGCGCCTTATGCTCCACTAGTTGAAGCTAAAAAACGTACTGGCGGCCGTAATAACAACGGTCACATTACGACTCGTCACGTTGGTGGCGGTCACAAACAACACTACCGTTTAATCGACTTCAAACGTAACAAAGACGGCATCCCAGCTGTAGTTGAGCGTATTGAATACGATCCAAACCGTACTGCGCACATTGCGTTGTTGAAGTATGCTGACGGTGAACGTCGCTACATCATCGCGCCTAAAGGTTTACGCGCTGGTGATTCAGTTCAATCTGGTAACGATGCTCCAATCCGTCCAGGTAACTGCTTGCCACTTCGCAACATGCCTATCGGTTCTACTCTTCACAACATCGAACTTAAAATCGGTAAAGGCGCGCAGTTAGCTCGTTCAGCTGGTACTTCTGTTCAGTTGTTGGGTCGTGACGGTTCCTACGCTATCGTTCGTCTTCGTTCAGGCGAGATGCGTAAAATTCATGTTGAATGCCGCGCTGTGTTAGGTGAAGTATCTAACTCAGAAAGCAACCTTCGCTCACTAGGTAAAGCTGGTGCATCACGCTGGCGTGGTGTTCGTCCTACCGTTCGTGGTATGGCGATGAACCCAGTTGATCACCCACACGGTGGTGGTGAAGGGCGTAACAAAGGTATTCAACCTGTAAGCCCATGGGGTCAAAAAGCTAAAGGGTACAAAACACGTACCAACAAGCGTACGACTAAGATGATTATTCGCGACCGTCGCGTTAAGTAACAAGTAAAGGAATCTGACAATGCCTCGTTCTCTGAAAAAAGGCCCATTCGTCGATGCGCACTTGTTCGCTAAGGTTGAAGCGGCTATCGCGGCTAATAACCGTAAGCCGATCAAAACTTGGTCGCGTCGTTCGATGATCCTCCCGGATTTTGTTGGTTTAACAATTTCTGTACACAATGGCCGTAACCATGTTCCAGTGATCATCTCTGAACATATGGTTGGACACAAGCTTGGTGAATTTGCACCGACTCGTACCTACCGTGGTCACGGTGTTGACAAGAAATCTAAACGTTAATAGGTGCTATGATGGAAGTAACTGCTAAATTACGCGGTGCCGCTATCTCGGCACAAAAAGCTCGTTTGGTTGCAGATCTTATCCGCGGCAAATCTGTTGCGCACGCTCTTAACATCTTAAACTTCAGCAACAAAAAAGCTGCAGTATTGGTTAAGAAAGCGTTGGAATCTGCAATTGCAAACGCTGAACATAATAACAGTTTAGATGTAGACGACCTTAAAGTTTCTACGATCTACGTTGATGAAGGCATGAGCCTGAAACGTATTATGCCACGTGCTAAAGGCCGTGCAGATCGTATTACTAAGCGTACTTGTCACATCACCGTTAAGGTAGGGGTTTGATATGGGTCAGAAGGTTCATCCAATCGGTATCCGCCTAGGTGTTGTGAAACGTCATAACGCTAACTGGTATGCGAGTCCGAAACAATACGCTGAATACTTGCTTAAAGATTTGCAAGTTCGTGAGTTTTTAACTAAAAAACTTAAGAATGCAATGATCAGCAATATTCTTATCGAACGTCCAACAGGCGCTGCTAAAGTAACTATTAGCACTGCTCGTCCTGGTATCGTAATCGGTAAAAAAGGCGAAGACATTGAGAAATTACAACGCGAATTAACATCTATTATGGGTGTTCCTGCGCAAGTAAGTATCAACGAAATTGATCGTCCAGACTTAGACGCGCGTCTAGTTGCTGAAGCTATCGCTTCTCAATTGGAAAAACGTGTAATGTTCCGTCGTGCTATGAAGCGTGCGGTTCAAAACACTATGCGTGCTGGTGCGAAAGGTATCAAAGTAGAAGTTTCAGGCCGTTTAGGTGGTGCTGAGATTGCTCGTACTGAATGGTATCGTGAAGGTCGTGTACCTCTACATACTCTTCGTGCAGATATCGACTACGCGACTATGCGTGCTGAGACTACTTACGGTACGATTGGTGTTAAAGTTTGGATCTTCCGTGGCGAGATCTTGGGTGGCATGAAACAAGTCATGAACCCAGCTCCAGCTGAAGAACGTCCAGCTAAACGCGGTCGCGGTCGTGGTGAAGGTCAAGAGCGTCGTGGTCGTCGCAATGATCGTTCTGCTGAAAAAGGAGAATAATCCATGTTGCAACCTAAACGTACTAAATTCCGTAAGGTGCAAAAAGGCCGTAACACTGGTCTAGCTCACCGCGGTAGCTCAGTATCTTTTGGTACTATCGCACTTAAATCAATCGAACGTGGTCAAATGACTGCACGTCAAATTGAAGCAGCGCGTCGTACAATTAGCCGTCGTATTAAACGTGGTGGTAAAATCTTTATCCGTGTATTCCCGGACAAGCCAATTACTTCTAAACCACTTGAAGTGCGTATGGGTAAAGGTAAAGGTTCTGTGGAATACTGGGTTTGCCAAATCAAACCAGGTAAAGTCTTGTACGAAATTGATGGTGTTAACGAAGACCTAGCTCGCGAAGCGTTCACGCTTGCTGCTGCTAAACTTCCGTTTAAAACCACTATCGTGACTCGGACGGTAATGTAATGAAAACTAAAGATCTACGTGAAAAGTCGGTAGAAGAGTTGACAGCTTTGCTTGATGAGCAACAGCTAAACCAATTCCGTCTTCGTATGGCGAAAGCAACTGGTCAATTGGGTAAATCGCACGAAGTGCAATTGACTCGCAAGACTATTGCTCGTATCAAGACCCTCCTTACCGAAAAACAGGGGAACGGACAATGAGTGAAAATACAGTCCGCACGTTAACAGGCAAAGTAGTAAGCGACAAGATGGAAAAATCTATCGTTGTTCTTATCGAACGCCGTGTTCAACACCCGTTGTATGGCAAATCAATCCGCCGTTCAACAAAATTACATGCTCATGATGAGAACAACACAGCTAAAGTTGGCGACGTTGTAACCATTAAAGAAAGCCGCCCAATGTCTAAAACTAAGTCATGGACTTTAGTTGAAGTTGTTGAAGCAGCTGCTGAGTAATTAACGTTCTTGTTGCATCATCGGTCAATTTCGAGTACTCTTTGAGCCTTTCGAAATTGTGACCGGTGATGCTCGGTTTTGGAGTAGGGCAATGATTCAGACCGAAACTATGCTCGACGTAGCAGACAACAGTGGTGCTCGCCGCGTACAATGTATTAAAGTACTTGGTGGTTCACATCGTCGTTATGCTTCTGTTGGCGACATTATTAAAGTTACTGTAAAAGAAGCAATTCCACGCGCACGTGTTAAAAAAGGTGACGTGATGAATGCAGTAGTTGTACGTACAAAATTCGGTATCCGTCGTCCAGACGGTTCAGTGATTCGTTTCGACGATAACGCTGCTGTTATTTTGAACAACAACAAAGCGCCGATTGCAACTCGTATTTTCGGACCAGTGACTCGTGAACTTCGTACTGAACAGTTCATGAAAATTATTTCATTGGCTCCTGAAGTTCTATAAGAGGCGATCATGGCTAAGATTAAAAAAGGCGATCAAGTAATTGTGATCGCAGGTAAAGAAAAAGGCAAACAGGGTACTGTTCTGTCTGTTTCTAATGACCGCGTTAAGGTTGAAGGCCTTAACTTGGTGAAGAAGCATCAAAAGCCGAACCGTGTTACTGGCGCTGAAGGCGGCATCGTAACTCAAGAAGCTTCGCTTCACATTTCAAACGTGGCAATTTTTAATGCTACAACCCAAAAGGCTGACCGTGTTGGTTACCAAACGATTGACGGCGTGAAAACTCGCGTATTCAAATCTAATGGTGAATCAGTGGCGGTAGCGAAGTAATAGGTTGAAAAAGGCAATGGCCAGACTTAAAGCACGTTACAACGACGAACTTAAAGCTCAATTAAAAGAACAATTGGGAATTAAGAATGTGATGGAGATCCCTCGCATCACTAAAATCACTATCAACATGGGTGTTGGTGCAGCTTCTGCTGACAAGAAACTCCTTGATGGTGCTCTTTCTGATATGCAAGCTATCGCTGGTCAAAAACCAGTTCTTACGTTAGCTCGTAAATCTATCGCTGGTTTCAAAATCCGTGATGGTTGGCCGATTGGTTGTAAAGTTACTTTACGCGGCGAACGTATGTACGAATTCTTAGACCGTCTGATCTCGATTGCGATTCCTCGTATCCGTGACTTCCGTGGTTTCTCTGCGAAATCATTTGATGGTCGTGGTAACTACTCAATGGGTCTTAAAGAACAGATCATGTTCCCTGAGATCGATTTTGACAAGATTGACCGTATTCGTGGTATGGACATTACCATCACTACGACTGCTCGCACCGATGACGAAGGCCGTGCGCTAATGCGTGCATTCGGCTTCCCGTTCAAATAAGAGGTCGAAATGGCTAAGAAAAGTATGATTAATCGCGAATTGAAACGCGAAGCTACTGTTGCTAAATACGCTGCAAAACGTGCTGAATTAAAAGCAATCATTGCAAACGTAAATGCTTCAGATGAAGAACGTTTCGATGCGATGATGAAATTACAAGCATTACCACGTAATGCATCTCCAGTACGTCTACGTAACCGTTGTGGTTTAACTGGTCGTCCTCATGGTTACTTCCGTAAGTTCGGCTTAAGCCGTAACATGGTACGCGATAAAGTAATGCAAGGTGATGTACCTGGCGTTGTTAAGGCAAGCTGGTAAGGAGCACTATAAATGAGTATGCAAGATACCGTTGCCGACATGCTAACACGTGTTCGTAACGCACAAATGGCAAAGAAACAAACTGTTTCTATGCCTAATTCTAAGTTGAAAGTTGCGATTGCTAACGTACTTCAACAAGAAGGTTATA
Organism: Acinetobacter sp. YH12043; assembly: GCF_013419915.1. NCBI lineage: Bacteria > Pseudomonadati > Pseudomonadota > Gammaproteobacteria > Moraxellales > Moraxellaceae > Acinetobacter > Acinetobacter sp. YH12043. Next base: position 49,658 of record NZ_VOZD01000013.1, on the reverse strand, counting down.
TTTCAAACGTAGAAGTTGCTGAAGTTGAAGGCAAAGCAACTCTTACTTTGACTTTAAAATATTTTGAAGGCAAGCCAGTTATCGAAACTGTGAAACGCGTAAGCCGTCCGGGTCTACGTCAGTATCGCGGTAAAGATGCACTTCCAAGCGTTAAGCAAGGTTTAGGTATTGCAATTGTTTCTACAAGCAAAGGCATCATGACTGATCGCGCTGCACGTGCTGCAGGCGTTGGTGGTGAAGTTATTGCTTTTGTTTCTTAATAGGTGATTCCTCATGTCTCGTGTGGCTAAAGCCCCAGTAACTGTACCTAACGGTGTAACAGTTACTCAGAACGGCCGGCAGGTCGAAGTGAAAGGCAGCAAAGGTACATTGTCTTTCAACCTGCATGCGCTGGTCGAGCTAAAACAGGAAGACGGTACTCTAGTTATTGCTCCTAAAGCTGAATCTAAAGATGCTTGGATGCAAGCTGGTACTGCTCGCGCTGTGCTTAACAACCTTGTAAAAGGTGTAAGCGAAGGTTTCGAACGTAAGTTACAACTTATCGGTGTTGGTTATAAAGCTGCGGTTAAAGGTAACGTTGTTAATCTTAACCTTGGTTTCTCTCACCCGATCGACTATACGCTTCCTGAAGGTGTAACTGCTGAAACTCCAACTGCAACTGAAATCGTACTTAAATCTGCTGATAAAGCAGTTCTAGGTCAAGTCGCTGCAGATATCCGTGGTTACCGTCCACCAGAGCCTTATAAAGGTAAAGGTGTTCGTTATTCTGACGAAGTTGTACTTCGTAAAGAAGCTAAGAAGAAATAAGGCGCGAGGTTCTTATGAACGAAAAGAAACAATCCCGTTTGCGTCGTGCGAAAAGCACACGCTTGCACATCCGTGCATTGGGTGCGACTCGTTTGTGTGTAAACCGCACTCCGCGTCACATCTATGCTCAAGTTATCTCAGCAGATGGTGGCAAAGTATTAGCGCAAGCTTCTACTCTAGACGCTACTCTACGTGCGGGTACTACTGGTAACGTTGAAGCAGCTCAGAAAGTAGGTGCTTTAATCGCAGAACGCGCTAAAGCAGCTGGTGTTACTAAAGTTGCATTTGACCGTTCTGGTTTCAAATATCATGGTCGTATCAAAGCCTTGGCTGATGCTGCCCGTGAAAACGGCTTGGAGTTCTAATCATGGCTAAAGTTGAACAAAACGAAGGTCTTGTTGAAAAGCTGGTTGCCGTTGATCGTGTAGCCAAAGTTGTTAAGGGTGGTCGTATCTTCTCTTTCACAGCATTAACTGTTGTGGGTGATGGTAATGGTCGCGTAGGTTTTGGTCGTGGTAAAGCGCGTGAAGTTCCAGCTGCTATTTCTAAAGCACTTGAAGCTGCTCGTCGTAACATGATTACTGTTGACCTTGTTGATGGTACTGTTCAGCACCCTATCAATGCTCGTCACGGTGCAAGCCGCGTTTACATGCAACCTGCTTCTGAAGGTACTGGTGTAATTGCTGGTGGCGCGATGCGTGCAGTTTTAGAAGCTGTTGGCGTACGTAACGTATTAACTAAATGTTATGGCTCTACAAACGCTGCTAACGTAGTAAACGCGACTTTTAACGGTTTGCGTGATATGACTTCTCCTGAGAAAGTTGCTGCGAAACGTGGTTTAACAGTAGAACAAATTCAAGGGTAATCAATCATGAAAACGATTAAAGTTACCCAGACTAAATCTGCATCGCACCGCTTGAAAAATCACAAGCTGAGCCTGAAAGGTTTAGGTCTGCGTCGTATTGGTCATACTGTAGAAGTGCAAGATACGCCTTCTAACCGTGGTATGATCAACCAAGTCTACTATATGGTTAGTGTAGAGGAATAAGCCATGACTCTGCGTTTAAATACAATTGCACCTGCAGAAGGTGCTAAGCGTGACAACCTTCGTCTAGGTCGTGGTATCGGTTCTGGCGTTGGTAAGACTGGTGGTCGTGGTATCAAAGGTCAAAACTCACGTAAGAGCGGTGGTACTCGTCCAGGTTTCGAAGGTGGTCAAACTGCACTTTATCGTCGTTTGCCTAAATTCGGTTTCACTAGCCAATTGGCTTTGAAAACTGCTGAAGTACGTTTATCTGAGCTTACTAAAGTTGAAGGCGACATCGTGTCTCTTGAAACTTTAAAAGCTGCGAACGTTGTACGTAAAGACATGACTCGTGCTCGTATCGTACTTTCTGGTGAAATTACTCGTGCATTCACTGTACAAGGTGTTGCATTGACTAAAGGCGCTAAAGCTGCTGTTGAAGCTGCTGGCGGTAAAGTCGAGGAGTAATCCCCAGTGTCTATGACTCCTAGTTCTTCAGGTCATGTCAACATGATGAAAGGCCAACCATTTCATGTGAAATACCGTGAAATTATTCGTCGAATGATGTTTCTCATTGGTGCGTTGTTGGTGTTTCGACTAGGAGCGCATATTCCAGTACCAGGGATTAATAATGCCGCGCTAGAAAATCTGTTTAATGCAAACCAAGGTACCATCCTTGGTTTGTTTAACATGTTTTCGGGTGGTGCATTAGAGCGAATGTCGATTCTTGCTTTAGGGATCATGCCATACATCTCTGCATCGATTATTGTGCAGTTAATGTCTACCGTGGTTCCATCGCTCGAAGCTTTGAAAAAAGAAGGCGAGCAGGGCAAACGTAAGATTAACCAATACACACGACAAGGCACGCTGTTCCTTGCACTTGTGCAAGCAATTGGTATGTGTGCTGGCCTGATCAGCCAGGGAATTACCCTGACCTCTGGTCTGGCTTTTTATGTTCCTGCAGTAACCTCTTTGGTTGCGGGGACCATGTTCTTGATGTGGCTGGGTGAACAAATTACCGAGCGTGGGGTAGGTAATGGTATTTCCATGATCATCTTCGCAGGTATCGTTGCAGGATTGCCGACTTTAGTTATGCAGTCTCTAACTTCAGTTGATAATGGCCAGTCTAGTCTAATTGGACTAGCAATTTTTGGTCTGTTATCGATTGCTGTACTAGCAGCGATTGTGTTTATCGAGAAGGCGCAACGTCGTATTCCGGTGAACTATGCTCAAAAGCAGCAGGGACGTCGTGTATTTACTGCACAGCAAACACATTTGCCATTAAAAATTAATATGGCGGGTGTAATTCCGGCAATTTTTGCCAGCTCTTTACTTTTGTTCCCAGCGAGCTTAGGTCAATGGGTTGGTAGTTCGGATCCAAGTGCAGGAATTATCAAGCGTAGTCTACAAGACTTGGCATTGGTGTTATCGCCTGGTCAGCCGTTGTATTTGGTGCTCTTTGGTGCGTTAATTATCTTTTTCTGTTACTTCTATACAGCACTGGTATTTAGTCCTAAAGAAGTGTCAGAGAACTTGAAACGCAGCGGAGCTTACGTGCCTGGTATTCGTCCAGGTGAGCAAACTGCTCGTTACTTAGATCATATTCTCAATCGTTTGACCTTTATCGGCGCGATATACATCACTGTCATCTGTTTAATGCCGATGATTCTGCAAAGCTCTTTTGGTATTCCATTTAGCTTGGGCGGAACATCGTTGCTGATCGTGGTAGTGGTGGTGATGGACTTTATGGCTCAGCTTCAAGCACATCTCACCTCGCACCAGTATGACAATCAAACGTTAATGAGAAAAACGACTGCTCATCCTAAGGGATAAGCGCACTTAGAGGTTTCATCATGAAAGTACAAGCTTCTGTAAAGAAAATTTGTGGTAGCTGTAAAGTTATCCGTCGTAATGGGGTTATCCGCGTAATTTGTAGCGCAGAACCTCGTCATAAGCAGCGTCAAGGTTAATCTGATCAAGACCTGTTGATTTCAGTAGGCGAATTGGGTTATTATCCGCCCCTCAAGATTTTTGTGGGGCGGTTGATTATCTCTACTGCCTTTTTGGAGAAAATTGAATGGCTCGTATTGCCGGTGTAAACATTCCGGATAACAAGCATGCTGTTATCTCTCTAACGTACATCTTTGGTATTGGTCGCCACACTGCTAAGTCAATCTTAGCTGCTGCGGGTATCCCAACTACTACTAAGATCCGTGAATTAGATGACGCTCAGCTTGATGCGATTCGTGCAGAAATTGCCAAGGTTCCGACCGAAGGTGATTTACGTCGCGAAATTTCCATGAACATTAAACGTTTAATGGATTTAGGCTGCTACCGCGGTCTTCGTCATCGTCGCAGCTTGCCTGTCCGTGGTCAACGCACCAAAACTAACGCACGTACCCGTAAAGGTCCGCGCAAACCAATTAAGAAATAAGATTTCTGGAAGCTAAAAGATGGCTAAAGATACTCGCACACGCAAGAAGGTCACTCGTACCGTCTCTGAAGGTGTTGCACACATTCACGCTTCTTTTAATAACACCATTGTGACTATTACCGATCGTCAAGGTAATGCACTGGCTTGGGCCACTTCAGGTGGACAAGGCTTCCGTGGATCACGTAAATCAACTCCGTTTGCTGCTCAGGTAGCTGCTGAAGTTGCTGGTAAAGCTGCTTTAGATTACGGGTTGAAAAACTTGGACGTCCTTGTGAAAGGTCCTGGTCCAGGTCGTGAGTCTGCGGTTCGTGCATTAGGTGCAGTGGGTTATAAAATTAACAGCATTACCGATGTGACTCCAATCCCTCACAACGGTTGCCGTCCACCTAAAAAACGTCGCGTGTAAGGAGAAACATTCATGGCTCGTTATATTGGTCCAAAATGCAAACTCTCTCGCCGCGAAGGGACAGACCTGCAATTAAAATCTGGCGTTAAACCATTTGACGTCAAAACTAAAAAACACGCTAAAGCTCCTGGTCAACATGGTGGAGCTCGTGGCGGTAAACAATCTGAGTACTCACTACAATTACGTGAAAAACAAAAAGTACGTCGTATGTACGGTGTTTTAGAGCGTCAATTTAGTAACTACTACAAAGAAGCTGCTCGTGTTAAAGGCGCAACTGGTGAAAACCTGTTGAAATTGCTCGAAAGCCGTCTTGATAACGTTGTTTATCGCATGGGTTTTGGTTCTACACGTGCAGAAGCTCGTCAGTTAGTATCTCATCGTTCAATCACTTTAAATGGCCGCCGCGTTAACATCGCGTCTATCCAAGTTAAAGCTGGTGACGTGATTGCAGTTCACGAAGGCGCTAAACAACAATTACGTATCAAAAACGCAATTGAATTAGCTGCTCAACGTGGCATTCCTTCTTGGATGGAAGTAGATCATTCTAAACTAGAAGGTACGTTCAAAGCTGCACCGGATCGTTCTGATTTACCTGCTGAAATCAACGAAAGCTTGATTGTAGAATTGTATTCTAAATAATCCTTGAGGTAGCAATATGACGCGTACTGCAAATGAGTTTCTAACTCCGCAAGCGATCAAGGTCGAAGCGGCAAGCGGGACCTCGGCAAAAGTTATTCTAGAACCCTTAGAGCGTGGCTTTGGTCATACTCTGGGCAATGCTTTACGTCGCATCCTTCTTTCTTCTTTACCTGGCGCTGCTGTGGTAGAAGTTGAGATTGAAGGTGTTGAGCACGAGTACAGTACTTTGGAAGGCTTGCAGCAGGACATCGTCGAGCTCTTGCTGAACCTAAAAGGATTGTCTATTAAGCTGTTCGATCAAAATGAAGCTTATTTAACATTAGAGAAACAAGGTCCAGGCGACGTAACTGCGGCTGACCTTCGTTTACCTCATAATGTTGAAGTGGTTAACCCTGAACACTTGATCGGCACGTTAAGTGCATCAGGCAATCTTAAGATGCGCCTGAAAGTGGCTCAAGGCCGTGGCTACGAGACTTCTGACTCACGTTTCCCAGAAGGCGAGACTCGCCCAGTGGGTCGCTTACAGTTAGATGCATCTTACAGCCCGATCAAACGTGTGTCTTACACAGTGGAAAACGCTCGTGTAGAACAACGTACTGACCTTGATAAACTGGTCATTGATCTTGAAACCAACGGTACAGTTGATCCAGAAGAAGCAATCCGCAAAGCGGCAACAATCTTGCAACAACAAATTGCAATTTTTGTTGATCTTCAGAAAGATCAAGCTCCTGTGGCTCAAGAACCTCGTGAAGAAGTTGATCCAATTTTGCTTCGTCCAGTAGATGATCTAGAGCTAACTGTTCGTTCTGCTAACTGTTTGAAAGCAGAAAACATTTACTACATTGGTGATCTTGTACAGCGTACTGAGGTTGAGTTACTTAAAACTCCTAACCTTGGTAAAAAATCGCTTACTGAGATCAAAGATGTTCTGGCTTCCAAAGGCTTACAACTCGGCATGCGTTTAGAGAACTGGCCACCAGCTAGTCTCCGTATGGACGATCGTTTCGCCTATCGTAGCCGTTAATTAAGTAGGACTATCACCATGCGTCATCGTAATAGTGGTGTGAAATTAGGCCGTACAAGCAGTCATCGTAAAGCGATGTTCCAAAACATGGCTAACTCTTTGTTCGAGCACGAGTTGATCAAAACAACTGTGCCTAAAGCAAAAGAATTACGTCGTGTTGCTGAGCCTTTAATCACTTTAGCTAAAGTCGATACAGTAGCAAACCGTCGTTTGGCGTTTGCTCGTACTCGTTCAGCTGCAACTGTTGGTAAATTATTTACCGTTCTTGGCCCTCGTTATAAAGAGCGTAACGGCGGTTATCTACGTGTTCTTAAAGCGGGCTTCCGTGCAGGTGATGCTGCACCGATGGCTTACGTTGAGCTAGTAGATCGCGAAGTTAACTAATTTCGTGTAGAGCAGCAAACGTTGTTCGAAAAGGTCGGTTGAATAAACCGGCCTTTTTTATTGTCTTGCATTTACCCATTATCAGGCAGTTTAGAAATTTGTCCTGAAAAGATAAGAAAATAATCACTTTTATTCAAACTTGACATTGTGTATTGTCAATTTTGTGATTTAATAAAATATATGACAATGCTCAGGTAAAAGAAGAATATGGAAAAGCAAGTTGATATTTTAATTGTAGGCGCGGGGATCTCGGGAATTGGTCTGGCGGCCCATCTTTCTAAACATAGTCCTCAACGCTCATTCGAAATTATTGAACGTCGCGAAAGCTTTGGCGGTACGTGGGACCTGTTTAAATATCCTGGTATCCGTTCAGATTCGGACATGTCGACTTTTGGCTTCAACTTTAAGCCTTGGAAAAAAGAAAGTGTATTGGCTTCTGGCTCGGCAATTAAAAATTATCTTGCAGAAGTGGTTCAGGAATTTAACTTGAGCTCAAAAATTCATTTTCAACATCGCGTCGTTAGTGCCAATTATGATTCAGCGACACGTAAATGGTCAGTCGTAGCTGAAAACGCTCAGGGCAAAAAGCAGACCTGGATCGCTAACTTTGTTCTTGGCTGTACGGGTTACTACAATTATGATCAAGGCTTCCAGCCGGAATTCCCGAATCAGGATGCATTCAAAGGTACATTCATTCACCCGCAGCATTGGCCTGAAAATCTGGACTATAGCGGAAAAAAAGTAGTGATTATTGGCAGTGGTGCGACAGCGATTACCCTAGTTCCAGCCATGGTGAAAGGCGGTGCAGGGCATGTGACCATGTTACAGCGCTCTCCAACCTATATCGCTTCAGTTCCTTCGATCGACATGATTTACTCAAAAATGCGTAAATTATTGCCAGAAGACGTGGCCTATAAGCTGACCCGTGCGCGTAATATCGGCATGCAGCGTGGTATCTACGCACTTGCACAAAAACAGCCAAAATTACTAAAAACATTATTATTGAAATCTGTACAGTTTCAGTTGAAAGGGAAAGTGGATATGAAACACTTTACCCCGAATTATGAACCTTGGGATCAGCGCCTATGTGTAGTGCCAGATGGGGATTTATTCAAAATCCTGCGTGAAGGTCATGCATCTGTAGAAACAGATCATATCGAGAAATTTACTGAAACTGGGATTCAGCTGAAATCAGGTAAACATCTGGATGCGGATATTATTGTGTCTGCTACTGGTTTAAATATTCAGATTCTGGGTGGTATTCAGGCCACGATGGACGGCAAGCCTTTGGATACGTCGAAGCATATGCTGTATCAAGGGGTGATGGTCAGTGATGTACCGAATATGGCGCTGATTATTGGCTATATCAATGCTTCCTGGACCTTGAAAGTGGATATTGCCGCAGAATATATCTGCCGTCTGCTCAATTATATGGATCAGCATGGTTATGATGAAGTGATTCCAGAAGGGGATGCTACGGAATTACTTGAAGATACGGTGATGGGTAGTTTAACTTCAGGCTATATTGCCCGTGCCGCAGATGTGATGCCGAAACAGGGTAAGCATGCACCTTGGAAAGTATCTAATAACTACTTGGCAGACCGTAAAGAGCTTAAAACGGCATCTTTTGAAGATGGAGTATTGAAATTCAAATCGAAATCCAGTGCTGTGCCAGCCAAGCCAAGATTGGTGTCTTAAGTATAGACATAGATAAAAGGAGTACCTGATGTACTCCTTTTTCATATTTCAAATTAGAGTGATCTGGAAATCAGTTCCTTCATGATTTCATTGGTTCCTGCATAAATGCGGTTCGCGCGATTATCCAGGTACGCTCGTGCAATCGGATATTCCAGCATATAGCCATAACCGCCATGCAGTTGTAGGCATTCATCCACCACTTTGCTATACAGTTCAGAAATTTTGTATTTAGCAGCTGCGGCGGCATCAACTCCCAATTTTTGAATAAGCTGTAGTTGCATACAACGGTCCAGATAAGCTCGGCAGATTTCAATTTCGGTACGCAGTTCTGCCAGTTTAAAACGGGTATTTTGAAAAGCGCTGATCGGTTTGCCAAAGGCTTGACGTTCTTTGGTGTATTTTACCGTATGTGCGAATGCCGCTTCTGCCCCTGCCTGACATATGATGGCCACAATTAACCGCTCCCAAGCCAGTTCTTTCATCAGCATCATAAAACCCATGCCTTCCTGACCTAGCAGGTTTTCTTTAGGCACACGGACATTGTCAAAGAACAGTTCACAGGTATCCTGACCTTTCATGCCGATTTTATTTAAGGGTTTACCTTTACTAAATCCTGCACGATCTGCTTCGACCATAATCAAAGAAAGATTGGCAGAGCCTTTCTCACTATGACCCGTCTTACATACCGCAATTGCCGTATCACAAAGATAGCCATTGGTAATGAATATCTTGGAACCATTAATCACATACTCATCACCCTCTAATACAGCACTAGTGCGTACTGCCTGCAGGTCTGAGCCAGTTCCAGGTTCGGTCATCGCAATTGCCGTGACCACTTCACCTGTAGCCATTTTCGGGAGCCATTGCTGCTTTTGTGTTTCATTGCCAAAGTTCAGAATATAATTGGCCACGATATCGGAGTGCAGTGAAAATCCTGTCGCAGAGTCGCCTGCATAGGCCTGTTCCTCGATCAGGATCATACTGTATAAACGATCCACCCCTGAACCGCCATAAGCTTCAGGCATCGTGGCACAGAGAAGGCCAAGTTCACCGGCTTTATTCCAGAGCTCACGATCGATATGCTGTTGCTGTTCATATTTTTCTGTATGAGGAATCACTTCCTTTTCATAGAATTTACGGACCATCTCCCGAAAGGCTTCATGTTCATCATTGAAAAGCTGACGTGGCAGCATGCTGGCCAATGGACGGATCGCGCTCGAATGCATCTTATAATTCCCTTATTGTGATGTTTTATTTAACTTAAGATAGAGCAGATGAGGGAACAATGAGCTGAATGTTCAAATCTGGGGAATCTACTGATGCTTTTGGTCATTTGTATGAAATACCTCGAAATTCAGCAATGGCTTAAGGTAAACTACTCAGGTTTGTAACGAGTTGGGAAAATTCGATGACTGATGACATCACCTTAGAAGAGCGCAAAGTGATTTATCGCGCGCGTCGTGGCTTGAAAGAGATCGATGTATATTTTGATCCCTACGTGAAAAACTATTATCTCACTGCTGATCCCTTCGAAAAACAGATGTTTGCTGAGCTGGTTGCACAGGAAGATCCAGACCTGCTGGACTGGTTTATGGAAGTGTCTGAACCCCCACGCCCTGAATTAAAAGATTTTATCAAGAAGCTTAAATTTTACGTTCATGGATAATCGTTGTTTCAAGCTGAAACGCAGCAAGTGTGCGCTGGTGTTTCAGCTTTTTATTTTCGCTGTATTAATGTTCCTGCTGTATCAGTTATTGCCTGTGATAATTTGGCTGGTTTGTGGCGTCATCGGAGTGGTCATCTACCAGTTGTTTTATCGTAAGACACCGCACATTGAGCAGTTTGAATATCTGGATGGACGTGAATGGTCACTGACAGCAGCTGCGCAAGGCACACGGCGAGTGTTGATCAGTCACGTGATTGATCACCAAGCTTATATCGTGGTGTATTTCCAGCATGCAAAAGCACGTCCGTTGCTCATCTGGTGTGACCAGTTGCCTTTTAAACAATGGAAGTCTTTGAAAGTTTTGACAAAAATACTTTAATTGTCCGACAAATGATATTCCGAAATTTTAAATAAATTGATTAAAAATAAAGATTTATCCGCTAACCCCGCTTGAATTGTCAGACAAAAAATCACATTTCTCTGTAAAAACAATGAATTGTCTGACAATTTTTCAGCTGCTTTTTTTATAAGCAGGTACATTTAAGTCACCAACAGCGAACACAGGAGATCATGATGGAATTTCCAATGTGGATGTTTTTGATCGTTGCGATTGTGATGGCCCTAGTCATAGGACGGCTGGGAACGGTGCTGAAGGACAGATTTTCACCTAAATAACAGAATTAAGCTCGAGAACCTATTTTCTTCTCGGCTTGCCAAGTTGATAAGTAGCATGTGCTGAACCGTCGCAATGCTACTTTTTTTTGCCCAAAATTTGGGATTTTATCTACTGCAGTCAATTGCAGCTGGGCAATTTAATGGCAAAGTGTCTGGTCTAAATTAGAGTAAATACTCTTTTATTCGTTATATGCTTCTGATATGTTTAGCAGAATAATGGACATAATCACAATTATAGAGGACAGGAAAATGTCGAGCGTCCGAAAAATATGCCAAGGTATGGCGACCATTGCAATAACAACAACAGTTCTAACAGGATGTTCTCAGGTCATTAAAACCGGTGCCAATGTGGCGCTGGGCTTCACTGAAAAGCATATTGTTCCACCAATCCTGGCGATGGATGATGCCGAGATGGTGTGTAATTCCGGGAATTCTTTAACACCAGCCATCATGTCGACCAAGGAAATGGGGGCTGATCCGACTCGTGTTGCGGTACTGATGTACTCCGCAGCGGGGATTTGTGCCGAGCAGAAAGCGCTGGATGCAGAGCTACGGTATCTGCGTGCTTCTAAAGTCAACCAGGTGACTGAAGCTCAGGATGCGCGGATTGAGCAGAAACGCTGGGCTGCACTGGCCGCACAACGCCAGTATACGGGTTATCAGTTATTCCAGACCCGTTATGAGAAAAAATATAAAAAAGCGCTGGGTGAAGGCTGTCCACGCATGAACAGTGATATTGAACAGACAGTTTATCTGCTGGGCATGCTGAGTGGCTTACAAGCCATGACCAATGACATTAACTCGGGTGGGGCCGTACAAGTACCTAAAGATATTGCGGCTGTGGTCGAGCGTGGCATGACCTGTCTGGATAATACCAAATTCTGGGGCGCACCAAATGCAACCCGTGCTGTGATCTGGACTTTATTGCCAGGGGCAGGTGATGGGAAACCTGATCCTTACCAAACTCTGAAACAGTCAGTACAAATCGGTGAGCAAAAAGGTGTACGTTTATCACATGCCTTATATGCTGTAGCGGCACAGGCCAGTGGGGATGATGCCAAAATCCGTGATGCGCTAAGAACCTTTGATCAGGCACGTAGTGATGAAAAGCCAGTCAATCCTCAGTTCAAGCTGATCGACAGTATGGCTGCCATTATGGTGAATGGTATTTCTGACCGTTACTGGACTGAAAATACCGGTATTCGTAGTGCAGATGATGGCATGCAGACCTTCTGGGATGAAACAGATAATTCTTCAGAACTGGATGATCTGTTTAGCGCTGACCTATAATTTAATGAAAAATTAAGTGAATGATGCTCATAGAGGTCATTTTCAATATGCTGAAAGGAGTTCAAGGAGCCGATGCAAGATCAACATCTTCGACGAAAAATTATTTTTCTGGCGGCTTTTGTCTCTCTTTCAGCGAGTTTGCAAATCTTTAACGATGCTTTCATCTACTGGCAGGAAAGCCTGCTCGGGGAGTTTTGGCGGCTCTGGACCGCGCACTGGGTGCATGTCGGCTGGGCCCATTATTTTCTGAATATTCTTGCCTTTATCTGTCTACCTTTCATTTTCCCCCGTGCATCTGTGTGGCATTTCGTCTCGATTCTTTTGATTCTGCCGCCGTTGATCAGCCTGAGTTTTTATTTTTTCCTGCCAAATATTGAAGCATATGCAGGACTATCCGGGGTATTACATGGGGCTTATGTCGCAGTCGCCTGTGTGCATCTGCTTTATCAACGCGAACGTGGATTTGCCGTGCTGGTATTATTTTTAATCTTTGCCAAACTGATTTGGGAAAATACCATTGGAAATCAGGAAACTGCACAACTTATCGGCAGTCCGGTACTGGTCGAAGCGCATTTATTAGGGGTGATCTGGGGAGTGGTAGTCGCATTGCTCTATATCTTGGGCAATTATGTCCAGGATAGCTGAAACTGTTGGCAGAAAAGACAAAAAGAAAAGATAAATTGTCATTTTTATTCTGCTGATTTTCATGCAGAGTCAAAACAGAAAATAATGATACTGACCCTTGTAAAGGAATTTTCGGGGCAGACAGGAAGACCAGCGCTTAAAAGAATGTAAGGCGCGAAAACAAGAATAGGAAAATACATGCACAACGATAATCAAAACAGATCAGGATTAGGTCTGTTACGTTATATCTGGACAGAGTGGATCTCGACCTTTGTCGTGCTCATCTTGCTCTTACTGACCTTAGTGATTGGAACCGGGGAAATGATTCATGGTCAGTTACTGCGTATGGGCGAGCGTCTATATGGTGATCCGGCGACAGGCATGCAGTATTCGTTTTTGCGTGCTGAACCGAAAGCGCCTCAATGTGATCGTAATATTAATGTCGATCAAAAAGTTCAGGAGCAGATGAAAGCGGATGCTGCCGATGAATATGCCGATTTCTTCGGTGTACGTTCTGAAGCGGATGTGCGTGCTGCAGTGATGCAGGCACAACAGGTTTGTGAAGAGTCTTACCAGTTCTATGACAAGGCGATAACGCATATTGAAGCGCATCCAAGTATTCGTGCCTATCGCAGTTTTGAAACTTCATTCTTTGGCATTTTCAAGTTCGGGACTGAAAACCGTGCCTTGCTGCTCATCATTATGGTGGTATTTGCTGCAATCAGCGCGACATTGAAAACCCATCATATTGGTCTACGTAGTCCAGCCACTCGTATCGACTTTAAAGTCTATTCTGTGGCGATGCTGATCGCGAACAGTTTCCTGGTCTATTCTTCCTATAGCCAATATATGTCGGTGCTGAATTCCGGGGTGCCAATGGGAGACATGAAGTATGTCTACTGGCTATGGATGATTCTCTTTGGGACATTGACCCTGATCAGTTTGTATCAAGTCATTAAGCCACCTCAGGCGACCCGAGAAGGGGGCAGTTTCGGGCTGGCTTTCTTAAGCGTGCCACTGTATGCCTATATGGCCATCAGTACCGGGTTTAACTTTGTCTTCTTGATGGATTACCCGATGGGTCAGGGCATCTATCTGGGGCAACTGGTTGAGTTTTCGAGCATCTTCCTAAATCTGGCCTTATTTATCTGGGCCGGTATGTTGCTGAAACAAACCCGTGTCGTAGACATGTTCCTGAATATCCTGCGTCCATGGAATCTGGCGCCAGAAACCTTGACCTGGTTAATCCTGCTGGCAGCTGCATTACCAACCGCTTATACCGGTGCATCCGGGATTTTCGTGATTGCTGCAGGTGCGATCATTTATAAGGAAGTGTGGAATGCCGGTGGTCGCCGTCAGTTTGCCTTGGCAGCAACCGCCATGTCGGGTTCACTCGGTGTGGTATTACGTCCATGTCTATTAATTGTTGTGGTGGCTTCACTGAACAAGGAAGTGACGACAGATATGCTGTATCACTACGGTGTCTACGTCTTCTTGCTCAGTTCAACATTGTTCCTGATCATTTCGCTATTCTTTGCTGAAAGCAAGTTCCGTATTGCTGCACCTGGTCTGGCTGCACCACAGTCTGCACGTGCCTTTGTAAATGTGATTCCTTATATCGTGATTTTCATCCTGATCTGGCTGTTCTACAAATATGCCTTGTCTACAGATCTGAATGAATTTACTGCGCCTGTCATGATGCCAGTCATTCTGTTGATGATCGTGCTATTTGATAAGTTGCGTCACGAGCCTGCACCATTACCGCCAGTGGGACATTGGGATGAAACCTTAACCACCACCTTAGGTTCAGCAAATACGCCTGCAATGGCGACCGCTGGTACAGCCATTAATGCTGAATATCGTGAAGCAGACCATATTGAGCAGCAGGGCAGTGAGCTGGCTGTAGACCATGGTGTAAAACGTTCGGCTGTTGGTGAAAGCCTGCGTCAAGTTGGCTTCTGGAAATCATTACACATTTCGACCAGTGAAACGGTTGGACACATTGGTGCGCTGGTGATCCTGATGGCACTGTCTGTCAGTGTGGGCGGCCTGCTGGAACGTATGGAAATTATGGAAGCGTTCCCGACAGATATTAGCAGTACCATTCTGGTGATTTCCATGATTGTTGGCCTGATGGTGTTCGTTGGCATGATTATGGACCCATTCGGCGCAGTGATCCTGATTTCAGCAACGGTTGCACCAGTCGCCTATCAGTATGGAATTCATCCGGTACATTTCTGGATGATTACCTTGATTGGTTTCGAGTTGGGTTATGTGACACCACCAGTTGCTCTGAACCATCTGTTGGCAAGGCAATCCATTGGTGATGCTGAGGTGGCCGAGGCGGATGCAGAAGTTCGACATAAGTCCTTTTATTACCGTTATGAGCGCTGGATTTTACCGATGATCGTGTTACTGCCAGCGATGCTGATCATTGCCTATGTACCTTATGTATTTAAACTCTTCGGCTGGTATCAGTAATTTAAGCAAATAAAAAAAGCACCTTCGGGTGCTTTTTTTATTGTGGCCTTAACGCAGCCTAAGCTTATTTTGTAAAACAGGACTGCAAAGTAAAATCCCACAAAAAATCAGCCCTAATCCGAGCAGGCTATAGAGATCCGGAACTTCCTGCCAGAATAAATAGCCCCATAAGCCAGCGAAGAAAATCGCAATATAGTTCACTGGTCCAATCTGACCAGCAGGTGCCAGTTTATAAGCATTGGATAGAAATAACTGGCTGGTATTTGCCAATAAACCGGCTGCAATTAAATAACCGAGTTCAGTCAGGGTATAAGGACGCCAATGCCAGAACATTGGAATCATGGAAATCAGGGTGCCGATCAGACAGAAATAAAACACAATTCGTTCTGGTGGTTCAGTTTGGGTCAATGCGCGAACCGTGACAAAAGCCATAGCAGCCAAGAAGCTGGCACTCAAGCCAATCACAGACATTAGGTTAAATAAACCGGAATCAGGCTTAGCTACGCACAACACGCCAATAAAACCGATCGCAGCAGCCAGTAACATGCTTTGAGTGACTTTTTCTTTTAGAAACAGCCAAGCAATCAGCGGAATAAAAATTGGTGAGGAATAGGTAAAGACCATGGCATTGGAGAGCTTTAAATGTGCAATGGCATAGAAAAATCCATACATCGCCGTCAGACCTGCGACAGAGCGCCAGGTGTGCATCCAGAGTTTTTCAGTTTTAAAAAAACTAATGCCTTTATTGAAGATTAACGGCAGAAAGATAAACAGGCCGACAAAATTCCGGAAAAATACCACAGTGGCATTGTCAACGGTGTGTGAGGCAAAGCGGATACAGACGCCCATGACTGAAAACAAGAAGGCGGAACAGGTCAGAAAGACAATTGCCTTAACCAGATGCGAGGGAGAGGCTACACTCATGAGGGAACTTAGCTAGAAAATCTGTGGATATTCTAGCTGAAAATCCCTAACTCATTCCGACTATTGTGCCAGTTGTGCTTCGAGTAACTTGATTTGTTCCTCTTTGAGTTTAATCAGCTCATCCGCATCACTATGCTGTTGCTTCAGGCTTTTTTCCTGCTCATTGAGCTGTTGCTGAATATCTTCCAGTTTGGCAATTTCTTCTTTCGCCAAAGTGGCATTCTCAGTGACTTCTTCTCTTATAATAGAGGCATCGACCAGAACATTTTCAGAAGTAGGCACAATTTCTTCTGGTTCAGGTTCTGCTTTAGGTGCGGCTTGTGTCACCGGTGCATGCATCAAGTCACCCTGATGTGCTGGTAATGTTTCATTTTGCGTGAGAAAAAACTGTGTAATTATTAAAACAGCAATAATCACAACAATTAATCCACTCACTATTCCCCATAAAAGTTTAGGATTTTGTCGATGATCTAGAGTCATTTAGGTTCCCGAAATTATTCTTTTGGCTGACGGGGTTTAAACTGAATCACACCAATTTCATCCGGAACGGCTGGTGACTCAGGTTCCTCGATATGGGTAGGACGGTTTTCTTCATACCCACATTCGATACATTCAATCCATTCAGCTTCACCAGAGGTCAGCATAACGATCCGATCCAACGCCTGACATTTAGGACATTTTGCGCCTGCAATGAAACGACGTTTGATAGCCATCATACTCACCCTGTGATTTACTTAAAAACGTAGTTTAAGCGTTTTTAGAGCGGTTCGTCCAACCTTGATGACGTAACAAAGCATCTATTTTTGGCTCGCGTCCGCGGAAATTGATAAATGCGTCAAGTGCTGTATCTTTTCCGCCAACTGCTAGAATTTTTTGTCTAAACTGCTTTCCAGTTTCAGTATTAAAAATTCCTTCTTCTTCGAAGCGATCGAAGGCATCACTGGCCAAAACTTCTGCCCATTTATAAGAATAATAGCCCGCTGCATATCCACCCGCGAAGATATGACTGAAGCTGTGCTGGAATCGGTTATATGCTGTAGTAGGTAAAACGGCATATTTTTCACGAATCTCGTTTAAGGTTGCCTGAATCTGTTCAGCACTCAATGCTGGATTGGCACGGTGAATGGTCAGGTCGAATAAAGCAAATTCCAGCTGACGCAAAGTTTGCATACCGGACTGGAAGAAACGGGCATCTAATAAAGCTTTTAACAAGTCAGCAGGTAAGACTTCCTTGGTTTCGATATGTTCGCTGAGCAGGTTTAAGCTGTCCTGATCCCAGGCCCAGAATTCCATAAACTGGCTTGGTAGTTCGACAGCATCCCAATCCACGCCATGCGTACCAGCCACGGCAATATTGTCCACCTCTGTCAGCATATGATGCAGACCGTGACCAAACTCATGAAACAGGGTAATCACTTCATCATGAGTCAGTAGTGCAGGGCGGTTACCCACAGGTGGAGTAAAGTTTGCTACCATATAACAGATTGGTTTTTGCAGGCCTTCAGCAATTTGCATGCGTGAACGGAAGCCGCTCATCCAGGCACCGCCACGTTTGCCCTGACGTGCATAGAGATCGAAATAGAAACCGCCAATCACTTCGCCCTGATCTTCCAGTTCAAAATAACGCGCATCTGGATGCCAAACTGGCGCTTCACGTTCAACCACCTGAATGTCATATAAACGTTTCAGGATACTGAACAGGCCTTGCAGAATTTTTGGAGCCGGGAAATAGGGTTTTAGCGATTCCTGAGACAGATTAAACTGCTGCATTTTCAACTTTTCAGAATAGTAACTGCTGTCCCAGGGCTTTAATTCAGTAATACCATCTTCAGCAGCAATGGCTTTCAGTTCAGCCACTTCCTGTTCAGCAGGCGCACGGGCATGTTCCGCCAAATCACGCAGGAATTCATCCACAGCTTCGACATTTGGTGCCATTTTGCTGGCTAGTGAATATTCGGCATAGTTATTAAAGCCTAATAGCGCTGCCATTTCCTGACGTAGTTTCAGGATTTCTTCCATGATGGCAGTATTGTCAAATTCAGTCTGTTCGGACTGATCTGACGCGCGTGTGGTATAGGCTTTATAGAGTTCTTCACGCAGGCCACGATCTTCGGCGTGAGTCATAATTGCCAGATAAGACGGGAAATCTAAAGTAGCAACCGGCTGATCCAGTTCACGTTGCTGGCCATATTGTTTTAACAGTTCAATATTACTTTCAGACAGCCCCGCTAATTCTTCTTCCTTAAGCGGTCTGAAATAAGCTTGAGTTGCATCCAGTACATGATTGGAGAAATCTGAGGAAAGTTGTGACAAACGTGCAGAAATTTCCGCATAGCGTTTTTTTGCTTCACCCTCTAGAGCTACGCCTGACAATTTAAAGTCACGTAGCGCCAGTTTAATTGCACTTTGCTGGGCTTCCGGCAGTTCATGGAAAACTGGTGCATCCTGCACATGCTGATAGGTTTGATATAGCGCCGTATGCTGGCCCAACTGGGTATAGTAATCACTTAGACCTGGTAATAATGCCTGATAGACATCACGGGTTTCACTATTATTCATAACTGCGTTCAGATGCGACAAAACGCCCCAGGACTCGCTCATATTATTTTCTAACGTATCAACCTGTTTCAGAACCGCAAGTTGCTCCTGGACAGTATCAGGTGTCTGGTTCAGTTTATTTAGAAATTGCAAACCTTGCTGAATGCAGTTTTCAATTTTTTGTTTAAGATCTGCCAGGGTAATCTGATCAAATTGTGGAACGGGTAAAGTTGCTTTTTCTAATGTCATGTCGTTTCTGCCGAAGTCATTTCCTATGTTAAATCTAGATGTAGGGCTTATTGGCAGGGAAATCAAGCTATCTATAATTTTTTCTCAATTTTTTGATTTAAGGTTGTTAAAGATTTATTGATATTTTTTAATTGTTCTAAGATGCCGCGATTGGATGAAGGAAGAGATTCTAGTTCATTTATATCGATAATAGAGATATTAGTGATTTTGGTTTTCCACAGGTTCAAAGGATGTTTATAAGAATAAGTCACAGTGAAGGTGATAGATGTATTATTTAATGATTCTTTAAGACCTCCATATTGTCCCCAATCGTATATGTAACTTTGATTAGGTGGAAATACTTTTATTCCATTTTTAAAAATACCAGAATCAAAATATTGCTTATTAGAAGTTAATTTCTCAATTCCAAATGCTGCTTGAGGAATAGGCTGGTCGCTAAAGACTCTTACATTGTGAGCGATAGATTTACCGATATTTTTAACATGAAGTTGAATTAAAGATTCTTTTCCATAATGAGGTGTAGCAAAAATAAGAATCTGTGGCTGTTGATCTGATTTAAACACTGCATAGGTTACAAGTAGCGCTGTGAGGGAAATGATCAATGTAAGAATATTAACTGTATCCAATTTATAATTTTCCTTTTAATTAGTATATTGATTATAAATAAAAAGAGCGCCGTAGCGCCCTTTTTATGATCATTAGAAATTATTCAGTCTTGGTTTTTGCATTCGACTTTTTCTTTTTGATCTTGGCTTTTTTCTTCACTTTATCTTTAGTCTTTGCTTCAGACTTTCCTGCAGATTTTTTAGCAGGCTTTTTGCTGTAGGAACTGGGTTTGGATTTGTCTTTTTTGCGTCGTATGGGCTGTTCTCCATCATCACTGGGCTGGGCTTTTTGCGCACGCTCATGATTATTGAAGACTTCCTCTTTTGCTTCCGGACGTGGTGCAGGTTTTTTTTCTGCGACACGTGGAGCACGGGCGCGAATTGGACGACCCGCATGAGTCAGTTGCTGGATCAATTCAAAGTCAATTTTGCGTTCTTCCAGATTGACTCCAGCGACCTTGATCTTGACTTCATCACCCAGACCAAAGATCTGGCCACGGTTCTGGCCGACCAGACTCTGGCTGCTTTGATCAAAGACAAAGAAGTCATCGCCCAACTGGCTAACATGCACCATACCATCGACATAGAGGTCTTTCAGCGTGACAAACAAACCAAATTCAGCCGTTGCACTGATAATTCCGACGAACTCTTCACCAAGATGTTGCTGCATATAGTGACATTTCAGCCAGGTCGTTACAGAGCGGGAGGCTTCATCAGCACGGCGTTCTGTCGCTGAGAAATGCTCACCGGCATCATCTAAAGATGCACCTGAAATTGGATATGGCTTTTTACTCAAATGAGCTTTGATAGCACGATGTAATAACAGATCCGGGTAACGGCGAATTGGAGAAGTGAAGTGTGTATACGCTTCATAAGCCAGACCAAAGTGACCAGCATTGTCGGCACCGTAATAGGCCTGCATCATGGAGCGTAATAACACGGCATGAATACTTGGCGCATCAATCCGGTCTTTGGTCGCTTCAATCACCGCTTGATAGTCAGCTTGGGTTGGCTGTTCCGGGAATGGCAGACCCAGCAGTTTCACGAAATCACGAACTTTCTGGATACGTGAGAACTCAGGGGGTTGATGCACCCGGTACAGCATCGGTATTTCATTTTTCAATGCATATTCAGCTGCTGCAACGTTGGCTAGCAACATACATTCTTCAATCAGCTTATGCGCGTCATTGCGGGTACGTGGCAGAATCTCATTAATACCACCCAGCTCATCGAAAGTCATATAGGTTTCAATGGTTTCGAATTCCATCGCATTACGTTCAGCACGTAAGCCTTTTAGAATCTGATACAACTGGAACAGGGTATTTAGTGATTTACGTACACTACGATCTTCAGTGATTGCTGTACTGTCACCTTCAAAATACTTCGCGACCTGATCATAGGTCAGACGTGCCTTGGAATGCATGACTGAAGGATAGAATTCATACCCAGTGACTCGGCCAGCACGTGACAGTTTCAGGTCACAGACCATGCACAGGCGATCGACATTCGGATTTAATGAACACAGGCCATTAGAGAGTGCTTCAGGCAACATTGGTAAAACGAAGTGTGGGAAATACACGGATGTCCCGCGTTCTTGCGCTTCATCATCCAGTGGTTTGCCCGGACGTACATAATGACTCACATCAGCAATTGCCACGACGACACGATAACCACCGCCCGGACGTTTTTCTGCATAGACCGCATCATCAAAGTCACGTGCATCTTCCCCGTCAATGGTGACAAGCGCTAAATCACGTAGATCGACACGGCCGTCACGGTCTTTGGCAGAAGGCTCTTTAAAGCTTTCCGCTTCTTTCAAGACTTCTTCAGGGAATTCATATGGCAGGCCATATTCCAGAATAGTCTGTGGAATGATGATTTCGGTATCGGCTTTGTCTGCCATCGACTGCACAATATGGCCAGTCGCAAATTCTTCTTTGGTTGGGTAGGTATCAATTGCCACGCGGATTGAATCGCCGACTTTGACCTGGGCATGCTCGATCAGCTCTTTTTCTAGAGTAATAGGCTGATGTGCATTTGGATTAGCTGGCTGAACAAAATATTCGCCTTCATATTCAGACACTTTACCAATGATCTGTTTGACACGATGCTGCAAAACCTCGGTAATAAAGCCCCAGGCCTTACCTTTGCGGTCTACTGAGGTCTGACGGACTTTGACACGGTCACCGTTAAAGACCTGACGCAATTCACGTTCAGGTAAGAGTAGGTCATCTTCACCTGAAATATTGGCTGTGCCGCTTCCCTTGGAGTTGATATATACCGTTGCTTCATGCTCAGGCTGTTCCGCCGCGATTTGGAACTTGTAGCCGTCTTTCATCAATTGCCCGTCACGTACCATCGCAATCAGACGATGGCTCAGGGCATCAATACTTTTTTGATCGGCAATTTCAAAATATTCCACCAGGTCGGCATGGGACAGGGCAGTTTTTTCTTCTATAGTTTCGAGAATCAGGGTACGGCTTGGAATAGGGTTGTCATAACGTTCGGCTTCAGCTTTTGCTTCAGGATCGACCCAATTTTTCATCATATCTTTAAAGTGTCCTTGGAGATAGGTTTAGCATAAGTCATGTCAGTGCAGACTGCACGTAAATGATTGCAATAATCTGTTTAAGTTTTCGATTTTTGGCTAATTTTAGATAACTGGAAATTTATCGGGTTTTTTCAGGACTTAAATGACTAAAAATAGGGAAATTGTTTAAAAAGTATTTAAACGAGCAAAAATATGCAGTTTTTTTTCAAGCTGTGCTTGCAGTGCTATGCCGAAATTTGTATTATGGCGGCACGTTACGGTGAGATGGGTGAGTGGCTGAAACCACGTCCCTGCTAAGGACGCATACGGGTAACTGTATCGAGGGTTCGAATCCCTCTCTCACCGCCACTTTACTTATGTCGCGCTCATAGCTCAGCTGGATAGAGCACTTGGCTACGAACTAAGGGGTCGGGAGTTCGAATCTCTCTGAGCGCACCAATAAGTAAACCGGAAAATAACGCAGTCTAATAAAGACGACACAAGTTACGCGCTCATAGCTCAGCTGGATAGAGCACTTGGCTACGAACTAAGGGGTCGGGAGTTCGAATCTCTCTGAGCGCACCAACTTGAACAATGAACCGCACATGTTGCGGTTTTTTTGTGCCTAAAATTTACAGAATCCGCCTGAATCACATGCTAAAAATAAATCCTAGATGACTCAATAAAAATAAGGGCATTGTGATGAGAAAAATTATTGTCCAGGAATTTCTAACTCTAGACGGTGTAATGCAGGCACCCGGCGGTCCGGAAGAAGATACATCTGGTGGCTTTCAATATGGTGGCTGGGTGGCGCCGTATTTTAGTACTGAACCCGATGCAGCATTTGATCGCATCATGCAAAAATGGATGCAGTCTACCGATATTCTGATTGGTAAGAATACCTTTCAGATTTTTGAACCCTACTGACCGAAGCATGCTGAAGACTGGCCAGGAATTAATGAAGTAAATAAATATGTGCTATCCACCAGTTTGGATCACTTGGACTGGCAAAATACGATCTTTCTAAAAAGTATTGATGAGATCATTAACCTGAAGGCTTCAGGGGAGGGGAATATTCGGGTGTATGGCAGTGCTGCAGTGGTACAGGCGCTTTTTAAACATGATCTTGTGGATGAACTCTATTTAATGACCTTTCCTATAATATTGGGCAAAGGAAAACGTCTATTTGCTGAAGACTCTATGCCAGCAGCATTTGCACTGACAGATCATCAAGTGACTTCAAATGGCGTGGTATTGAGCTGTTATCAGCGGGCAGGCAAGGTTAAAACTGGCCTGGTTGGAGAATAGCTCTATTAGGCTGTGAGCAAATGAATATGAGGTAACTGAAAGATTAATTTAGCTAATCCTGAAATTTTGCCAAGTCTGGGTTATTGCTTTTAACTCTAAATTCGCAGGAATTTTCATCAAAAAAACTGAAATATTGTAGTATCGTTTAATTACTGTACGTTCGGTTATAATTTTATTAAAAAACACTTAACAAGTGCTGAAAACTCTATATAATGCACCCCATCAAGACGTCGCGCTCATAGCTCAGCTGGATAGAGCACTTGGCTACGAACTAAGGGGTCGGGAGTTCGAATCTCTCTGAGCGCACCAATCTTGATAAAGAATTCTGAAAAAACCGCACATTGATGCGGTTTTTTTACGTCTTCAGTTTTTTAATTTTTCATATAAAAAACCAATAATTAGAAGTAAACTTAAGATTTTAATTTTTGCTGTACTTTTAAGGCATAGACGGTATTGCCACCAACTGCCGGCAACATGTCATGATAGGGAAGGCTGCGCATGGCTTTCAGTAAAAAAGGCGCCTGATCATGAATTTTCATGGAACTGGTGATCTGGAATAGCGTTCCCTGAGATTGTGGCAAAAGCTTCATTCCACCTCGTACAAATTTTAAATCTCCGCCATTGGCATAGAACTGGTTTTGTAAGGTATTTGGCTGTTCAAAACGCATTTTAAAATTAAAGGGAATCTGAATGACGCCTAAGCCGACTGATACCTTGTAGTTGGCATCAATACTTTGCGGGTTGACTGGGTTCAGTTCCACTTTTTTGATTTGTCGCGGAAAGAGTTTCTGGCTGGCCTGAGCCGATAACCAAGGCTGCAGCTTCTCAGTTGGATGTGAGAAATATTGATAGGTAGTACTGAATCTTAGATTTTCTGAACCTTTACCGGCCTTGACCTGATAATTGGGCAAAATAAAGCTGACAGGTTGTCCTGATTTTTGACTAAGCTGGGCAATTTTCTGAGTTTGCTGATTGCTGAGCTGAACTTGGGGTATTGCCGTATTTAAAATTGTAGCAGCAGGATATTTAAAACGCTGTTGTAAAGCTTCAAGCAGAAAGGCATTGGTGCCAGCAGGAATGCCGAGTTTGGCTTCCGGCAGGGCATTTAGAATCTTGCTAAATAGAAAACCTTGCGGCTGGTTTAGATCACCCCATTGCGTCACCGTTACTAAGGTTTTATTGGGGCTCAGTGCAAACCATTCCAGCTTTCCGGCCCCATAGGGAATTGGCGCGTCCAGAATTAGTGTGCTGATACTGTTATTTTCCAGATGATGCTGCATCACTACAGTTTCTTTAAAGTTTAAGACCGGGATTGGAGTGGGAATATGCACCTGATATTTGACTTGTTGAATGCTACCTTGCTGTTCAATCACCTTGGCGGATTTTAGGGTCGGAAACAGGCCGACATAATTCGGATAATGTTGCAGTAATTTTTCGACTTGTGCTTCGGATGCAGGCAAGACTACAGCCGCACTATAAAACTGGGATTTGCTACTAGAAGCCGTTTTAAAAGTCGGTAGATGGGTTTTGCTGGCAGGATGCGCATAAATCAGGATACGTTCGCCAGTGAGTTCAGCCAGTTGCTGAGAATTGCCTTGAAATACATCAAGACTGCTTGGCAGATTAGGGGTCCATAGCATTATTTTTGCGAAAGCTGGTGAGATTGCAAATAAGGTACTACTCATCAGCAAATAGGGGATCAATCCTTTCATCCAATATCCTATTGTGTGTTTTTTGTTTTAATGATGATTTATTTAAAACTAAATTCAGTTATTTCCAAAGCAAAGTTATGTAATTGATAGCATAAGCCATGAGTTTTAAGCATATTTTGATATAGTATGGATCAGGATTTTATATTTTTGATGTAATGCTATGACTGAGTCAGCACCGACTTTATCCACCCGTTATTATCTTACTTTAGAAGAATCTCAGGATGGATTTGCCCTGGCCACTTTTGGCAAAAAACAGATTTCACGGTTTCTGACGCCTTTGGTTAGCATCGGGATTATTATCTGGGGCTTCTCAATGGGCCTGAATGGGGTTGGTCGTTATTATGTGGCTTTGGGTGCCTTCTTTCTGATTCTACAGGGCATCATGCGTTACTGGTTCCTGCCGATGATGTTTAAGCGCCAGTTTGTAAAATACCAGTTTGGAAAAAGTGAACAAGGCATTGACCTGTTTCAGGACTATGCAGAAATTTTCAATAACGGACGTAGCAAGGTCGTGCATTATAATGAAGTACAGAGTTTTGCCATCGGCAAACTGACCTATATGCTGGAACTGAAAAACCGTACAGTGGTGATTGTGCCAAAACGTGCCTTTAAAGATGGTACTGAGCAAAGCATTTTCGAAAATACCTTCAAGAAATAAGACAGATCAAGAACAGGAAAGAGATCATGAGTACACGTCCATCGAAAATTGTTTGTGTCGGTCGCAGTTATGCTGACCATGCCAAAGAGCTTGGAAATGCGGTACCTGATCGTCCTGTGTTGTTTATCAAGCCACCGAGTGCTTTGACTGCACTGGATGCTGGTATTGAATGGAATCCGGACTGGGGTAACTGTCATTATGAGTGTGAACTAAGTTTGCGTATTGACCGTACCTTAAGCAAGGAAAATGATCCTGCCAAAGTTTTGCAGGCAATTGGTGCTGTGACTTTAGGTCTGGATCTGACCTTGCGTGATCTACAAGATGACCTAAAGAAAAAAGGTCAACCTTGGGAACGGGCCAAAGCTTTTGACGGTTCTTGTGTACTTGCAGACTGGATACCGGTAGCCGATGTCATTACTGACTGGAAAGATGTGCATTATACGCTAGAGATCAATGATGAGCGGCGTCAAAAAGGCGATACAGCTTTATTGATTTTTGATATTGCAACTTTATTGGCCGACATCAGTCAAGTGTTCACACTGGAAGCAGGTGATGTGGTCATGACCGGTACACCAGCAGGAGTGGCAGCCTTACAATCGGGTGATCAGTTGAAAATGACCCTAAAAGGCCAAAATCAGGATTATGTTTGGACGACATTTGTAAAGTAAGACCGGATTTTTGAGATCAAGGAGCCGAAGGGCTCCTTTATTTTGTTTAGAAAAGTGTAATGAGCAAGGGATAATTTATCAGACTGATCAGGCACGGTTGCCATTCAGTTTCTAGATATAAATTGGATAGCGTCTAAATCGTTTTTTATGCATCACTCTTTTTGCCTGAATCACCTCATCGTGTGTCTATTTTAAAGTATATCTTCTACTTCTAACATTTTTAGTATGTAGCGGCTCGAATCGAGAACAGGACTATATTTTTTGAATCATCGTCAGGCACTAGATGTCAAAGCATCTGCCATTATGTTTGTACTATGTATGTTGTGGGGTTTGCAGCAGGTCGTACTGAAATGGGCGGCCAGTGATATTTCTGCCCTGATGCAAATTGCATTACGTTCAGCCTTATCTGCACTTATGGTTTATCCTTTAATTCAGCAGAGTGTACGCCGTCAGCTTTGGAGTGCGCGATACTTATCTGCAGGTTTACTGGTGGGTGTGCTGTTTGCCGCTGAATTTTATCTGGTGGGTGAGGCGCTGCGTTATACCTCAGCTTCGCATACCATTGTCTTGCTCTATACTGCACCAATTTTTGTGGCTTTGGGCTTGCACTGGAAACTGCCGGCGGAACATTTGTCTCATGTGCAATGGGGAGGAATTTTTCTTGCCTTTAGTGGTATTGTGGTGAGTTTCCTGCTGCGCCCGCAGACAGGATCTACTTTACAATCTCATGCCTTATGGGGAGATTTTCTGGCGCTACTGGCGGGCGTGTTCTGGGCAGCCACGACCGTGAGTGTACGTTTGAGCTCGCTGGCTGAAGCGCCTGCAACCCAAACCTTATTCTATCAATTGCTGATCGCTGGCATAGTGTTATTGCCTTTGTCCTTTTTGACTGGACAAGCCAGTATTCAATGGACAACTTTGTCGATTTCCAGCCTGATTTTTCATACGGTGGTAATTTCCTTTGCCAGTTATCTAATCTGGTTCTGGATGTTGAAACATTACCTGGCTTCACGCTTAGGAGTATTTTCTTTTTTAACCCCAGTATTTGGCATGCTGTTTGGCGTGTTAATTCTAAATGAGCATGTCGAGATCAATTTTATTGTCGGGACCTGTATGGTGATGCTGGGCGTGATTCTGGTGAGTTTACAGGGATGGTTAAAGAAGCCTGAGCCTCAGATCAAGACTCAAACCTCTATATAAAAATCCGGTCAATGAAAATAACGACACTTAGTTTTTGGATTATAGCTTTAATGACAGCAAGGATGATTATCTGCTGACAATTGATCCAATTCATTTAAAAAAATCCTCTCAAAAGAGAGGATTGAATTTATTTACTGCGGAACAGTTCTGATAATGGAAAACTGAGCTTTTCTTCCAGAAACTGATCAGTTTCATTCAGTTTAGGTGAGAACTTTTGCATCCAGAGATCATCAGTATGCACATCAGTCAGATGCTGTTTGCGCGGCAATGGATAAGGAAGCTGTAGATAAAAATTCCAGAAGCTGACCTGATCCAGATCGCGTACCAGCACATATTCATTGTCATCTGTACGTTTAATCAGATTCTGTTTTTCAAACATGCTGACATAGCTAGGCCAGCGTCCAATTTCATCCCGTCCCAAAACTTCTAGTGCCTGGGCTTCACTGACACTTTCACCAGTTTTCTGCTTTTTATAAAACAGTTCTAATAGATCCAGCAACATGACGATTGGATGGCGCTTATTGTCCTGTCCAGATTCGAATGCAGTCAGGGCATAGCTGATTTCCACGCCCAGCAATACAATAATCCAGGACAGATAAATCCAGAGCAGGAAAATAGGGACAGCTGCGAAAGCTCCGTAAACAATTTCATAACTGGTAAAGTTTGACATCAAAAAGCCGAACAGGTTTTTCAGAAGTTCGAAGACGATGGCACTAAACAGACCGGCAATAAAAGCTGATTTGAGCGGTACACTCCGATTGGGAATAGTCCAGTTCAGAATAAAAAAGCCAAGCACGGTCAGAGAAAAAGATATTACCCAGAGAATAAAGGCACCATCCAGTTCATAACCGGCAAAGTTATTACTGAGAATATTCATGGAGGCCAAAGTAGAAGAAATCACAAAGGCGCTGCCCAGCAAAATTGGACCAAGTGAAATTATGGTCCAGTAACGCATAAAACCGATAATGCCACCGCGGGTTTCAGTCACACGCCAGATCCGGTTAAAGACCGTTTCGATACTACTGAGCATCAGTACTGTTGTGATAAATAAGAAAAGAATACCGATAATAGTTAAATTGCTGGACTTCTCCGTGAAGGCATTGAGGGCTTTATCGAAAGCGATCGTTGTTTTAGGTAAAAAGTTACTATAGATCAGCTGTTGGAGCTGTTGTCGTGCCGGTTCCAATGCTCTGATTGAAGAGATAATGACCAGAAACACGGTCAGCATCGGAACTACAGCAAACAGGGTAGTATAGGTCAGTGAACCAGCCTGCTCACGACATCGGTCAGCCTCGAAACGCCGTAGTACAAATAAAATAAATTGAAACCAGTGTTTTTCATAAAAAGGTAACTTCTTTAAATATTCAACGATCATGCGCTTTCAATCTCAATTTTTTTATTCATCATGAATTTTCATTCTTCAGCTTACCCAAAAAAGTTGCGAAATACCGTATAGTTTTATTTTTTTAAGTAATGAATAAGAACTTTATGCAACCTTATGTCCTTGTTTTATATTACAGCAAATATGGCTCAACCAAAGAAATGGCGCATCTGATTGCGAATGGTGTTGAAGCAGCAGGAATGGCTGTAAAAATTCGTACTGTTCCAAATATTGCGACCGTAGTGAAAGAAGCAGAGCCGAGTATTCCGGCAGAAGGTGATATCTACTGTACTTTAGATGATCTTGCCCAGTGTGCTGCTTTGGCATTAGGTTCACCCACCCGCTTTGGGAATATGGCTTCAGAAATGAAATACTTCTGGGATCAGACCACCAGTTTATGGCTGAATGGTGCTTTGCATGGTAAGCCAGCCTGTGTTTTTACCGCGTCAGGCTCAATGCATGGCGGACAGGAAAGTACTTTACTGACGATGCTACCGCCATTGTTTCATCATGGCATGATGATCATGGGATTAAGCAATGCGACACCAGCGCTGTCCAATACTAAAAGTGGTGGTACGCCTTATGGCGCAAGTCATGTGAGTGGCCCACGACATGATCAAGGTTTAAGCCAGGATGAGAAAATTTTGTGTGAAGTACAGGGTAAACGTCTGGCCGAGGTTGCTTTAAAACTCAATCAAGCTTAATAAGTTAATTAAAAAGGAAATGAAGAATCAGCTTCATTTCCTTGATTTTACTAATCTTCTTTTTGATCTTTTTGATCTTTTTGATCTTTTTGATCTTTTTGATCTTTTTGATCTTTTTGATCTTTTTGACTGAATCTATGTTTGCAATTCAGACACTGATAATCCAGAAACAGATTGCGATCTACAGAAACACCTGCTTTTTTACCTAAGAAGTTTCCGACCACGCCACCAGTAATGCCTACGCTGATTGCGCCTACGAAGGTTCCAACTGTGCCGCCTACAATTACCCCTAAAGGACCTGCGACTGTTCCAATGGCAGCACCAATTGAAGCACCAGAGGCTGCACCACCTACTGTACCGGCAGTGGCACCAGCTGAGGTCATTAAAATACCACCAATTTTTTTCAGATTCTTTTCGTGATCGCGTAGCTCAATTTCCGTTGAACCACATTTAGGACATTGCATAGGATTTTCCATCAGCGATTAGTATTTATTCATTTTAAGCAAATGTGTGATATGGAACCTTACTTAGACAAGTAATTATTCAGCACATCCGGCTCAACAGTATGTAGGTTCTGAATATTGAAGTCAGGAACATTTCATACCAATTTGATTCTAGTGGAATTTTATTCAGAGAAGTTTAGCTGAGTTGTAAATACATGCATTTTCCAATAAGAAACCGGTGAAACTGGTACAAGGACCTCCTATTACCGATATTTTTACCCCTTTTGATATGGCTTTATCCTGTTTAAAAGGGCAATTACGTAATGATGTCAGCTTCTCTGTGGGTGCGATTCTGGATCAAACCGGTAAAGATGTGGTGACCAATGGAGGTAGTGGGAAAATGGTCACTCAAGGCGCTGGAGATATGGTGCAGTCTGCTTTATTTCAGGCGGGAGTCAACTTAATGAACCGACGTGATCCCCGAATTATTGAAAGTGAAGCCAAGTGGGGGATTCGGGATCCAAGACAGATTCAGGCCTCTGATTATTATGTGACTGGCAGTATTAACAGTCTGGATTTTATTCCGGGGGTGGATTTGATATGCAGATTGCGGGTGTTGGCCCGAACTACAGTCAAACCCGTATCATGGTTGGTCTGGATTTATCTCTTACCGATACACGTACGAGTAAAGTCGTTGCGAATGTATCGCTGCAAAAGCAGATTGCTGCACAGGATTATGGTGTCAGTGCCGGGCGGTTTACTGGACGTACCTTGTTAAATGTTCAAATCGGTAAAGGAGAACGTGAGGCGACTAATTTTGCTTTACGCCAAATGTTGAATCTGGCCACTTTTGAATTACTCAGTCAGGTTGTTCCGCCTCCTGTCTTTGCTGGTTGCCGTGCACAAATACCACCTGAATATGGTCAGCTCAATCTGACACGAAGTTCTGTGGCTCTGCATAAGTACAAAAAAAGTCAGGAGCAAAACAGTATAGCGTCCAGTACTGCTGTTCAAGAATCAGCTGTAACAGAATCTTCTTCATCCAATGAAAAAAATAAATCGACCAATTCACCGAGTAAAGATACGAAGCCACCTAAAAACAAAGAATCCGAGGTGATTCAGAATCCTGAAGCAGATCCTGAAATGAGTAAACAAGATTTAATTAAATATATCAGTAAGAAAAAAGCTTCATCTTCTTCAGGTGTAGTAAAGAACGAAAAAGATTCGCAAGAAATGAATTCTAAAGAAAAAGAAGAGGAGAAGGTATCCATGTTGTGGGATGCCAATCCTGAAGTTATAGAAAATTACTGGTCAAGTTCTCAGCGTGATTAATTGACCAGTAAAAATGGGCTCGCTCCCATTATGAGAAAGAAATACTGAGCGAGAAGTATTTCAAAGCTAAAAAAGGAAAAACAACGATGAAAAACACGATCAAAACAATCGCTTTATCCGTCGCTTTCCTGTCTGGTGCAGGTATGGCATATGCTCAAGATGATGAAACACCAACTGAAGTAACCGTAGATACTGGTTTACAAGCGACCCTGGAGTCGATCTCTCAGCAGGTGGAAAATGGTTCTGCCTTGAATCTTGCAGTAAATACAGGTGATGTTGATGCCAGCGTCGATTTACAAGCATTAGGAGAGGTATCAAGAGAAGCACAGGATGCAATTAGTTCAATTGAAGGTACGATTGAAACTACAGCAATTGGCGCCGCGAATACAGGTAGTATTACACTAGAGCAAGGCAGCTTTAATAGCGTGATATCAGACGTATCAGATGAGACATATAACTATGACTTCAGTGAAGTTACCAGTGCAACTAATAACTCAGAAACTGTAGAAGAGCTCTCAGAGGTTGCTGATAGTTCAGACATCTCAGAAGTAGTGAGTACTACACTGGCGACCAACTACAGTGAGCAAATCAATGAAACTTTAAGTAATTATAGTGCAGCAAATATTGCTTACAATGCAGGTACCATTGATGCATCTGTAAGTGCAATTGCAGAAGGAACTCAAACTGCTGTTAACAACAGTATCACAACTACCGCCATTGGTGCTGTCAACAGCGGTAGTATTGCTGTGACTATCAAATAGTTTATTGTTGAAAATAAACCAAGGGTCTAACTATTGGCAGATAGTTAGGCCTCTTATTTTATAATAATATCAGTTTAAATTGTTGTTATTTTTCGGATAATAAATTCTTGAGGCTTTAGTTGTCTTGAAATCTCATAAGAAAAAGTCGGAGTACAACTATTTACGTGCAGTCGAAAATAGATAGTTTTATAGCTATATTTTAGTTATTCCTAGCTAACCGAAATTAAAAAAATCCAATAAAAAAGAGTGCCGAAGCACCCTTTAAAATATTCATTTGTAAACTTAATCGCGAACAAATTCGACAGTACCATTTGCCAAAGATTTCACACGCGCTAATGATTCAACGCGGTAACCTTTTTCAAGTAACAAGTCACGGCCTGGCTGGAATGATTTTTCAATCACAATCCCGATCCCGACCACTTCAGCATTCGCCTGATGAATCAAGTCAGCAAGACCCAGTGCTGCCTGACCATTTGCCAGGAAGTCATCAATCACTAAAACCTTGTCAGATGAACTAATGTGTTTATTTGAAATGGCAATCGTGCTTTCAGTCTGTTTGGTAAATGAAAATACTTTAGAACGGTATAAATCATCTTTTAAAGTGAGAGACTGGTATTTACGTGCAAAGATTACTGGAACACCAAGCTCTAAGCCTGCCATGACTGCAGGTGCAATACCGGACGCTTCAATGGTAATAATTTTGGTAATACCAGCATCTTTAAACAGACGCGCAAATTCCTGACCAATTTGCTGCATCATGATTGGATCAATTTGGTGATTTAAGAAAGAATCAACTTTCAAAACTTCTTCAGATAGAACGATACCTTCGGCTAAGATTTTCTGTTCTAGTGCGTGCACGGGAGAATCCTCAAGAGCAGGTGCTTTTTAAAGCAAAAGCGTATTGTAAAAAGCACCCAAAAAAAATCAAGCGAAATTCACCAAAAAACCTTAGTTCGTTTTACCGTTATAGCTGGTCAGCAATAAACCGTAAGAGGTTTTCTTGTCGACATGCGATACTTTGACTGGTAAGTAGTCCAGTTTCGGTGCTAACCAGAAAGTAGTTTCACGGCCTGGTTTGTTGTGTTTAATCACTACTTTAATGGTACTAAATGAACCATATTTGGTGCTCACCGTTTCTGTACCTTGTTTGACGAATTTACGGCCTTCCACTTCTTTGGCATCAGCAATGTAGTAATTCGATTTTAAACCACCATTTTTCAGGTCTTCACGAATCTGCAATTCAGCATTTAGCTCATCCAGTACATCTGCTCTCCAGGCAAAAGAACGTTTTTCATCATCTTTCTTGGTGCTGATTGTTTTGCTAGATGGATTGAAGTTGATACTCATGGTGTTGCTATGCACCAGAATCTTACTGGTACGGCTGAAACTGCTTGAACCAATCTTGCCATTATTAAAAGTAAAACGGCTGGTTTCAGTCGCTGAAGCAACGCCACCCGCTTTGGCTGCAAAAACATAGGTCCAGTTATTACCAGATTTGCTCAAGGTACGGGTAGCAGAACCCATATTTTTTCCATTGTAGCTAAACTGATAATTGGCTTGGAAAGGCGCCATGGCGAAGGTCTGGGTGGATAAACCAGTAAGTACCATTGCGGTAGTCAAGCCTGCAGTCACCCCTAAAGTTTTGAATACAGTTTTCGCCATAAAGAATTGTCCTGTGTAATTTCAGATAAAATTGATCACTTTCCACTTTTTATTATTTGGTCAAAATGTGGAAAATGAAGGGAGATTTTCAATAAAAATGTATATTTCATGTAGTTACTGGTGTGTTTGTTTAGGTATTGAATTACACACAGTTTAAGTCGGTTCTTTCTGTTTGATCGGTGTGACTTTATTGTCATCCATGTCGTCTTCGTCCCATGTCTCTTCTTTTTCCTGAGAAAGCTTTCTGAACAGGGCTGCAAGATTCACATTACCAATTACGACGAGCTCAGCTTCACGAAGTACTGCATGGTTCACATGAACCTTACCAAGCGTCTCAATCACCGAGCGGTTTTTACCTAACCAGCGGTTTAAATCCAGATGCAATAAATCATCTTTTACTTTAATGACGCCCAGTTTTTCCAGAATCATGCCAAGAGGGTCCTTATTCAGCACGCGCTGATAGAAAAACAGGGCGAATCGTACCCCCAGTTTATAAAAGACATTTGGGTATTTGGCTTCAATCAACTGGGTATCACTGATCTGTTCAAATACAATGAGCTGCGTATTCTTATTCAGCTCCATTTGCACCAGTTTTAAATCAACCGATAAGGTCACGTTCAGACCTTTATAGTCCAGCGTGGCATAGAGTCGTAACCAGTCATCATGCAGATCGGCATGCAGATCTTTCAGCATGGAAACATTGTCAGTGACAAAACGTTGAAATGTCGCATTCAGGAAAACTTGAGACAAAGGGAATTCGCGTTCATCCTCAATAAATCCTTCCGCCTTTTGATACGCCTGGCGAATTTTATTAGAAATATTGGAAATTAGCGTTTGCATCTTTAAGCATCCTGGCAACTATATGTTTTAATTCGAAGTGTATCTTGTCGAATTGTATAAAAAATACAAGAGTTTCAGCTTGCAGTTTAGCAAAATAAATAGCACCATTTTTAGGGTTTTAGTTATCTAACGTTGAAGATTTGATGGGTTTGGCATTTTTAAAACAAAAATGCAAAGCCGTTTATTTTTTAATTTTAAAAATGCTGTTTGGGGGATGAACTCAAGTCTGGGTTCGTAGCGATGAGATCAACCATGATATTAATGCCTCTGGTCAAAGCCTGGTGGAAAGATCCAATTTTTAATAGCGCCGTATTTGCAGCTGTTATTTTGCACGTAATTTTTCTCACGTTGGAATTTGGTATGCCACAAGATCAGGAAAGCATGACCAAAGAAATTGCAGTCAGTATTCGTCAAACTGATGAAAAAATTGAGCATGCAGATTTTCTGGCTCAAACTGACCAGCAAGGTTCAGGTAAATTTCGTGAAGCACATCGTATGTCGAGCGATATGCCTGCACCGTTGATGGAGCAAAAGACTGGAGAAGAACAGCAAGAAAGTCCGGACATGTTGCAACAGCAGCGTGAATTAAGCTTTGAAGAAAAAGTGCTGATGACGACTTTAAGCTGGCAAAAACAGGCGGAAGAAAATCAGCGCAAAAAACTGCAGGAACAGTTACAAAGTCAGTTCCAGGCCAAAGCGGCTATGGTAGCCAGTCTTGAAGCCCAATATCTGCAACGACAACAAAACTTCAGTCGTCAGCAAAAAATTAAAACCGTAGATGGCATCCAGTCCAAACAGGATGTCTCTGCGGCTTATCTGGAAAAATTCCGTCAAAAAGTAGAGTTCTATGGTAACCGCTATTATCCAGACGCGGCTAAACAGCAGAATCTGGCAGGAGAGGTGCGCTTGATGGTGATCTTAAACCAGAACGGCGGAATCCGTGCAATTCGCTTAATTGACAGTTCAGGGCATAGCTTGCTAGATGAAGCTGCAAAATCTTCAGTACGCAAGGCAGCACCGTTCGGAGCATTTGATGCCAAGATGTCGGATATTTCCGAGTTACGAATTATTCGAACCTGGCGCTTTGATCCGGCTGAAGCAGAATTTGAGGTGCGTTAATCTGGACGCTTCGTCTGTATATAACTACCTTGCTGAGTTCCATCGTCCCAGACCACATTTAAATGGTTTTCATCTATGGCTAGATATTTGGGAAATATCATTAAGTCCTGGTACATTGGACCTGCTTTTAAGCCAATACACTCTTTATTTTGCCACCATGTTCCTTCGGCAAATTGATCCAGAGCACCATAGGCCAGATACCATTTAAAGGTACCATCTGCTTGCAGAAGCAACTCCGAACCTAATTCCATAACTCCGTTTAAATAATAATGGCCTGCCCATGAGCTTTGGTTCTGTTGAAATTTAATTTTTGGGCACATGGGAATTGAGTGGGCATAAAGTAGTGAGCACAGCCAGGGAGAGAAAATAAGTAATGCAGTCGAGAACAATCTTTTCATTACGTTCTCCTAAAATTTTTGAAGCACAGTTCTTCGTTAAAGTTCATTATGTGCTTATGTATTTCTGGAAGAAATCATGAATGCGTAAGCAGATATTTTTTTTAAAACTCTGTATCTAAGAACAGATCAAGAAAAAAATAAATAAGGATCGATGAGTATTTAATTTAACTGTGCATCATAGCGCCGTAAAACTTCACAGACTTCCACGCTGAAATATGTATACCAGCTATATTTTCCTAGCTCTTGAGCGGCCTGATGTTCAGCATCTTCATGCCAGGCGCGAATATCATGAAGACTGTTCCAGTAAGAAAGCGCAATTTCCTGAGTACCTTCGGTTAAAGCTTCAAAATACTGGCAATGAAATTGTGAAAGGGCTCTTTCTCTCATTCGCTGGGCTGTTTCAAAATAACACTGATCTAATTCTTTAATTTGCGCTTTGAAAATCACGACATATTGCATGGAGGTTTTTATTTTATTTCTTAAATTGAGCTTATTATGAAGTGAATAAAATAAAAAAAGCGAGCCTTAGCCCGCTTTTTAATTATTGAATTTTAATCTCTTTCCAGATAAGGATTAGCAATACCCAGTTTGTCCAGAATCTCGATCTCAATGCCTTCCATTTCTTCAGCATCTTCCTCTGAAGTTTCATGGTCATAACCCATCAGATGCAAAGTACCATGTACCAGCATATGGGTGAAATGGAGCAGTGGAGCTTTGTCCTGTTCAGCGGCTTCACGCAATACGACTGGAATACAAATCACCAGATCACCGATCGGGAAAGCATCCAGCACCTGTGCCATTTCATCTGGAAGCTCACTTGGAAAAGACAGGACATTGGTCGATTTATCCTTGCCGCGATATTCCAGATTGAGTTTATGACTTTCGTCATTATCGACACAGGCAATGCCAATTTCACAATCACTTTGGGTACCGATATGGCGCAAAGTGGTTTCTACAACTTTTTTAATATAGGCACGTTTCAGCACCAGTTCTGGTGACTGAAAGTCCTGTTGCAGGGAGAGACTAAGTTTCAACGTGAATCCTTAAAAATTAAATAATAATGCAGCTTTAATGCTGTGCATCAGCCGCAGCATCATTCTCAGCGATCAAGGCTTCCTGACGGGCTTTACGCTCAGCACGAGCCTCAGCGCTTAAACGCTGCTGTTCACTGTCCCAGCCTTCGTAGGCTTCAACAATTTTCTGAACCAGCTGGTGACGCACGACGTCACGAGAATGGAAACGGGTAATATGAATTTCAGGGATTTTATCAATCACACGTAAGGCATGTGCCAGACCAGACTGTTGACCTCGTGGTAAATCCACCTGAGTCACGTCACCAGTAATCACTGCACGTGAACCGAAACCTAAACGGGTCAGGAACATCTTCATCTGTTCAGGTGTAGTGTTCTGGGCTTCGTCCAGAATCACAAAAGAATGATTCAGGGTACGACCACGCATATAGGCAAGCGGTGCAACTTCAATAATCTGACGTTCGATCAGCTTGGCCACTTTTTCGAAACCAAGCATCTCATACAAGGCATCATAAAGGGGACGCAAATACGGATCGATCTTCTGGGTTAAATCCCCCGGCAGGAATCCGAGTTTTTCACCCGCTTCAACTGCAGGACGAACCAGTAAGATACGCTGGATTTCATTACGCTCCAGCATATCTACAGCGGCTGCAACGGCGAGATAGGTTTTACCGGTACCCGCAGGACCAATACCAAAGGAAATATCACTTTGCAGAATACGCTGTACATAACGTTTCTGGTTGGCACCGCGAGGATTGATTCGGCCTTTGCGCGTTTGCAGCCAGACATTGTCCAGACCGGTATGTTCCTGTTCTTCCAGGTTCTCCTGGAGTTCACGATCGGTCTGGCTACCTTGAATCATCATATGCAAAGTATCTGCACTGATCTGCTGGCTGTGTTCAGATTCTTCATGAAGACGTTGCAAGAGCATTTCGGCTCTCTCAACGGCATCGATTCCACCATCGATAAAGAAACTTTCACCTCGGTGGGAAATTTTGACGTCTAAACGTTGTTCAATTTGTTTCAAATGACCGTTATAGGCACCTAAGACGGCTTGTAAACGGTCCATCGAAATTCCAGGAAAAGCTACTGTACGTCGAATCGTTGCAGTCAAGAGTGTTCCTTTTAGAAGTGTACGTTATATGCTCTACATTACGCCACGTCAGGCTCAAGATTCAAGAGCTCACCGTAAACTAAATTTAAAGTTTTAATTTCGGTAATCTCGATCTCCGCAAAGCGTCCTACCCACGATGCATCGCCAATAAAGGTGACATAACGGGTGTTGTCTGCTGTACCGACCAGAACGTTCGGATCTTTATCAGAAACTTTCTCAACCAGTACACGTTGGACTGTACCGAGCATGGCATCCGTTTTACGGATACTGGATTGTTTAATCCAGTCTTGCACTTTGGCCAGACGTTCTTTTTTCACCTGTTCAGGGGTGGTATCTTCCAGCTCTGCGGCAGGGGTGCCCGGACGTTTGGAATAAACAAAACTATAAGAATGGTCGAAATCCAGATCCTGAATAAACTGATAGGTTTCTTCGAAGTTCTCATCGGTTTCGCCCGGGAAGCCGATAATAAAGTCTGAAGATAAATGCATGTCTGGGCGAACTTTACGTAACTTTTCGATTTTCTCGATATACACATCAATGGTGTGGTTACGTTTCATCGCCTGCAATACATCATTGGAACCGCTTTGTACCGGCAGATGCAGATGCGACACCATCTGTGGCAGGTCACGATAGCACTGGATCAGATCATCATTGAATTCTAGTGGATGCGAAGTGGTATAACGAATACGGCCAATACCCGGAATTTCTGCAACCAAACGTAACAGATCGGCAAAAGTACAGATTTTTCCGTCGAAGGTCTCACCGCGATAACCATTCACGTTCTGACCGAGCAGCGAAATCTCACGCACACCTTTTTCTGCTAGACCTGCGATTTCAGCCAAAACGTCATCTAGTGGACGAGATACTTCTTCGCCACGTGTATATGGAACTACACAGAAAGAACAGTATTTTGAACAGCCTTCCATGATCGAAACAAAGGCCTTATAACCTTCAACACGCGGTTCAGGCAGGAAGTCAAATTTCTCGATGTCCGGGAACGAAATATCGACCAGTTTAATTTTTTCTTTTTTCGGTTTTTCGACCTGCTCAAAATGCTGATCCAGCATTTGCGGTAAACGGTGCAGGGTTTGCGGACCAAAAATCATGTCCACATAATTGGCACGTTTCTGGATATTGTCACCTTCTTGAGAAGCCACACATCCACCTACACCAATAATCAGGTCAGGATTTTTTTCTTTCAGCTTACGCCAGCGGCCCAATTCTGAGAATACTTTTTCTTGTGCCTTTTCACGGATCGAGCAGGTATTCATCAGCAGAATATCGGCTTCTTTAGGATCGGTGGTCAGCACATAGCCGTGGGAATCGCCCAGCAGATCTGCCATACGGTGACTGTCATACTCATTCATCTGACACCCTTGCGTTTCGATATACAGTTTTTTGACTGAACCATCGATGGCTGGGGTGTGCGCTGGCTGGGTAACAGTGTTTTCTGAGGCAGCTGGGGCACCATTCGGAATGAAGGTTTGAACCGTCATGTAGGCTCCTACAAGGTAATACGTCGAAAGAGTGAACGAATAACCTGCTTGCATAAACAAACGGGTAAATAAAAATTCAATTCACGTTCTGAAATCTTTAAAAGGCGCATATTTTAGCAGGAAAGTCGCTTAAACTTATAGCCTAAAATGCGGCTGGGAAAATATTGATTTATGGACAAAAAGTGTCTGAAAATTAATATTGTCTAATCATAAGGTTACATAAGTGAACAATACAGTGGGTTATAATTTTCCGGCTAACTCTTATGATAGGCAACAGGGGCTGGGCGAAAACTCGATGATAGAAGGCAAATTGATGTTTAAACACACTAAAAATATGAAGAAATATTATAAATTACTAAGCTTGAGTGTGGCGTGTCTCTGTTCAATGAGTGCGCAGGCAGCAGAAGAACAATTTAATGATGCCTTACGCGCGGCAAATGCTGGAAATGTCGGACAATTACAGCAATATCAGTCTGCCATGCAAAATGATGCCTTGGGCTATTATCCTGAATACTGGATTCTGAACCAGAATCTTGGCTCACAACCTGCCAGTCAAATTATCAGTTTCGCCCAACGTTATCCTCAGTCGGCTATGGCAGAAAAACTCGCAGCCGATTATGTCGAAGAAAAAGTCAAAATGGCTGACTTTTCTACTGCGCAACCAGTTCTGCAATATGTCACCAATGCCGATCCGGCTGAAGCCTGTGCAGTTGCACAAGTCCGTGCCAAAAGTGGCGATCAGCTGGTTTATGCTGAGTTTAAGGATGTTTGGCTAACCACCAATTCTCAACCTGAGTCTTGTACAGGCTTGGGACGCATGATGTTATCCAGTCCGCTTATGACCAATGAAGACCGCCAGCAGCGTTTGTGGGTGCAATTACGTGCTGGTCAGTCTGGACAAGCGATTGCCACTGCACAAGGTTTAGGGCTTAACCTGTCTCTGGCTCAGCTCAATACGATTCAGGCCAATCCAACCAATTATTTATGGTCAGCCCCTAAAAGTACTGCCGCTGATCATGCCTATCTGATTTATGCTTTAGGACGTCTGGCAGATAGCGATCTTGATTCAGCAATGTCCATAGTGAAACGCACTGCTGAAGGCACGCCGGTACAAGTGCAGAAAACACTATTCAGAACTGTTGGTTATATTGGCGGCACTACGGTAATGAAGAATAACTTCAACCGTGAAGTGCTGAACTATCTGGATGCCAGCTATGGTTTGCCATTTAGTCCAGAAGAAGCCGAAATTTATGCCCGTCAGGCGATTCGTTTTAGTGCCTGGGAAAGTCTGATTCGTGCCATTGATGGCATGAGCGTGAACCAGAAACAGGAAGACCGCTGGCAATACTGGCTGGCACGTGCCAGTGAACAGCGCACAGATCGCGCTTCAAAACAGGCAGCAGAAAGTATCTATAAAAAACTGGCAGTCGGCGAGGATTATCATAACCTGCTAGCGCGGGATAGATTGGGCCAGTTAACGGCTTCTACCCCGAATTCAGCACAGCCATCCAGCCAGGCCATGCAACGCCTAAACCAAGATATTCATTTCCGTCGTGCTTTTGCCTTGCGTAATATTAATGCGCCAGAAAATTATATTAACCGTGAATGGAACTGGGCAGTTCGTCAGGCTTATTTAAGAAAAGATGACGATTTACTGTTGGCAGCAGCCAAACGTGCGATGGATATGGGCTGGTATGACCGTGCCATTTATGCAGCAGATCGTACTGCGGACAAGCATAATTACAACTATCGTTATCCGATGCCACATCAGAATTATGTCGTGAGCCATAGCCGTAATGCCGGCATTGATGCTGCCTGGGCTTATGGTTTGATGCGTCAGGAAAGCCGGTTTAATACCGGCGCACGCTCTCATGTGGGTGCAGGCGGTTTGATGCAGATCATGCCGGACACCGCCAAACTGGTCGCTCGTCAAATGGGTGAAGCCTATAACCCGGCAGCCTTAACTGATATGAACACCAATATCCGTTACGGAACTTACTATTTATCAACAATTCAGCGTCAATTGAGCAATAGTCCAGTACTGGCTACAGCAGGTTATAATGCCGGCCCGAACCGTGCCCGCCGTTGGCAACCCGAATTCCAAAGTATTGCTGCGGATCAATATACCGAAACCATTCCTTTACTGGAAACGCGAGATTATGTGAAACATGTCATGACGAACGCGACATATTACGGTATTTTATTGGGGCAGGGCGCACAATCGGTCGGTAAGCGTATGCAAGCCATTCCGTTACGTAATACACCATAGCATTCAAAAAATCTAAGGGAAGGATAGTTTGTTGATCAAGGGAATAAGGGGTGCTCAAATTTCTGCTGGATGGGCTGCACTTTTATTTTTAGCAGCAAGTCCAGCTGCCTTTGCATTGCCAACGGGTTATGTCATGGACATCCAGATGGTACCGGCACTTTGCAGTCTGGATCCGGCCTACAGTAAAAAAAGAAAATGTCTTGAAGGTTATTCCCTAAATATTTCTGGTCTCTATCCTCAAACCACATCAACACATTGCACTACTACCAGTTCTGCGAAGTTACCGCCTTTGCAGGCTAAAGTGGTGGCCCGTATCATGCCGGATGAAAATACCCGCGCATTGCTCTGGCATAATATTGGTGGTTGTATTCCGATGAATGCCACGCAGTATTTTCGTACCGTGATCAATCATGCTGATCGTCTGAAAGTTCCTGAAGAACTCACCGAGCAGGAAAGTCATACCGTTTCCATTGATATGCTGCGTTCCAAATTTCTGAAAATCAATCCGCAACTGCCTTCAACAGCATTGCGCTTTAACTGCCATCAGACCCGCGCATCCAGCCTGCTGACCTCCATCCAAGTCTGCTATAACGCCAATGGGGGTTATAAAGGCTGTCCTGCAAACATTATTAATACATGCCCAAAAACTGTCAC
The DNA here is from genome assembly GCF_013419915.1 of Acinetobacter sp. YH12043. Taxonomy (NCBI): domain Bacteria; kingdom Pseudomonadati; phylum Pseudomonadota; class Gammaproteobacteria; order Moraxellales; family Moraxellaceae; genus Acinetobacter; species Acinetobacter sp. YH12043. Next base: position 6,910 of record NZ_VOZD01000013.1, on the reverse strand, counting down.
AATAAAAGGGACATACTAAGCTTTTTAGTCAAATTAATTTATATTTCCTATCATACTTTTGTTGAAATCCATTCTCTTTTACATGCATCTCGAAGAGGATTGGAGTACAATCTTTGCCGTTTATGATTATTAAGATTAGATAGAACAGCTATTTAATCATTATGACGATCCTCTCAATTGGAGATAATTACATGAAGCAACCTGTTCGCGTTGCCGTTACTGGCGCTGCTGGTCAAATTGGTTACAGCCTATTATTCCGTATCGCAAGCGGTGAAATGCTTGGTAAAGACCAACCAGTTATTCTTCAATTATTAGAAATTCCTGTTGAGAAAGCTCAGCAAGCGCTTAAAGGCGTAATGATGGAACTAGACGACTGTGCTTTCCCATTATTGGCGGGCATGATCGGTACTGATGATCCTAAAGTAGCTTTCAAAGACGCAGACTATGCTCTATTAGTTGGTTCACGTCCACGTGGTCCTGGTATGGAACGTGCTGACCTGCTTAAAGTAAACGGCGAAATCTTCATTGGTCAAGGCCAAGCACTGAACGAAGTTGCTAGCCGTGACGTTAAAGTTCTTGTTGTAGGTAACCCTGCAAACACTAACGCTTACATCGCAATGAAATCTGCTCCAGATCTTCCAGCGAAAAACTTCACAGCAATGTTGCGTCTTGACCACAACCGTGCGTTAACTCAACTTGCTCAAAAAGCGGGTGTTGCAGTTTCTGACATCGAAAACATGACTGTTTGGGGCAACCACTCTCCAACAATGTATGCTGACTACCGTTTTGCTAACGTAAACGGCGAAAGCTTGAAAGACAAAATCAACGATGCAGCTTGGAACAAAGACGTATTCCTTCCAACTGTTGGTAAACGTGGTGCTGCGATCATCGAAGCACGTGGTCTGTCTTCTGCTGCTTCTGCTGCGAACGCTGCAATCGACCATATGCGCGATTGGGCTCTTGGCACAAACGGCAAATGGGTAACTATGGGTATTCCTTCTGACGGTTCTTATGGTATTCCTGAAGGCGTAATGTTCGGTTTCCCTGTAACTACTGAAAACGGTGAATACAAAATCGTTCAAGGTCTTGAAATCGACGAATTCAGCCGTGAACGTATTAATGTTACACTGAACGAGCTTGAAGAAGAGCGCGCTGCAGTTGCTGACATGATCAAATAATTTAATCTTTTAAGATTAAGTTAAGAAAAGCACTCCATTTGGGGTGCTTTTTTATCGCTATTTCTAAAAAATAAAGAACAAAAAATAACATCTTGTGAAGGAGGGACAACTGAACTTTGCGAGTAGCTCATCTAGTTTAATAAGAAGAATCATCAACAAAAGAGGAGGTACTGAGATGTTAGAGCAGCGACCTACCATGGAACTTTTTTTTGAGCAACTCGGCTTGGATTCAAGCCCGGAAGCCATCGATGAATTTATCAAAACCCACCAGATTGGGATGGACGTTCCTTTGCATAAAGCTCCTTTCTGGACCAAAAACCAACATGATTTTCTGATTGGCCACTGGAAAGAAGATGATGACTGGGCAATTTTTGTAGATGTACTCAATGAGCAGTTGCATATTGAGGCAGAGGGAAGTGGGTCTTGTGATCTGCCTTCTTCTAAGCATCAATAATATTTTCAAATCAATGAACTGATTATTTTTATGATGGAGTGAGCGAATGGTATTAGAACAGCAAGTGACTTTAGAGTTATTATTTGAGCAATTAGGCTTGCCTGCTGATGAAGCATCAATTGATGAATTTACCAAAAATCATCAGCTACCATCAGAAGTGATTTTGCCGGATGCAGATTTCTGGAATGAGGGGCAAAGCGCTTTTCTTCGCGAACACTGGCATCAGGATGATGAATGGATCGTAATCATTGATAAATTGAACCAGCTTTTACATGTTGAAAGTGATAAAGAAGGTCCTGAAAACACTTAAGGATTCTTTATACAAAAAGACACAACAAAACCTAGTCCTTTGACTAGGTTTTTTTTGTCTTATCTTATAAGTTAGTCCTATAAATAACTACAATATATCTGATATAAGGAGGGCATATGCTCGGGAAGAACCAACCATCCTTAGAAATGTTATTTTCTCAACTCGGCCTGGCTAATAGCCCGGCGGCAATTGAGCTTTATGTGCGTACTCATCAGCTACCTGCTCATATGTCACTGCATGAAGCACCTTTCTGGAATAAAGCGCAGCGTTCGTTGCTAATTAGCCATCTGGTACAGGATGATGACTGGGCAATCTGGATTGATGAACTGAATCAGCAATTGCATTTGGATGCAGATCGACGCCGTCTGGCTTGAGTCAATTAAATTAATTCATAAAAAATGCCTCATCAATGTGAGGCATTTTTATAGGAACAGATTTCGTTGTTCTAATGCATACGGCTACGCAGAATCTGGATAAACCATTCCAGTTGACGATATTCATCAAATGCCGGATGCTGGCCTACCAGTTCATGGTCAAACTGGGCCGTTTTACTGTATTTATTTAGCCAGTGACGAGTCATGGCAGGCTCTTTCTTACTGGCAGATGCATAAGCCAGGAAGAAATAAATATCCGCATGCTCATAATTGGTCATTGGTTTTAGAATCTGCTGGGTAATAAGCGCATAATGATCTTCTTTGGTCAGCTCAAAGTAGATCATATAGGCCTTGGCCAGGTGTAAAGAAAGATTGATATACAAATCCAGTGGCATTTCTTCAAATTCAATCCGGCTCTGCTCCAGCAGAACAATCGCTTCTTGCAGGAAATGCACCTGCTCTTGACGTAACTGGCTAATAGTCACCAATTGCAGACGAAGATCCGCCCGTTCAAGCGCCAGCTCAGGCGTATTGCCATTTAAAAACAGCTGATCTGTTTCACCAATGCGTGCAATGATCTCTTTGGGGGTTGGTCGCATGAACGCAGTCCTTATATCTCAATGATTGCTATATGAGGCTGAAAATTGAAATTTAAAGCGTGGAAAAAGGATTAGAGCAAACAGGTATCACTTCTTAACCAGGCGGTGATTGATAAACGTTGATGTTTGGCTGTTAAAACTTCATGCATTAAATCACTTTGGAAGAAGGCAATACGGTTTGGTTTAGGCTGGATAATATGCCATTGATCATTTTTATCCTGCAGATGTAGTTCGCCGCCCCAGTTATCTTGCCAATCATCATGCAGATAATAAACCGCAGAAATCATCCGGCCATTTTTACCTTGGGGATTATCGCGATGCAGGGCATAGAACTCACCCGCGTTATAGCAGGCAAAATGGGCTTCCACATCTTTAATGCCGAGGAAGAAAGCGCGGTTCAGCTCATGACCTAAAGCCTGTAAGGTTTGCACATGCTGGTTAGAAATTTCCAGATCTTCATTGAGCCAGAGAATGTGATCACTGCGGATATTGCTGACTACGCCATTCTGAATGGCTGCATCACGAAAGCGTTCCAGATTACTGGTACATTCAGCAATCAGCTGTTCAACATAGGATGGGGCATAAGCATTGTCGATCATGCTAAAACCATGCTGATCTAGATCATCAATAATCTGATCAACTGGCCAGGTTGCCGGGAGTTGAACTGCTTCCATAGAAACTCACCTAGAAGGGTAAATTGGGGTCGCGCTATTCTATGTAAGAATCGGGTCTGAACGAAACTATTTTTCATGTTAAAATAGCGGTTGATATTAGGAATTAATGAAACATGAATTACCGTCACCATTACCATGCTGGCAACTTTGCCGATGTCATGAAGCATGTATTGTTGCTTCAATTATTGACTCGACTCAATGCAAAAGATAAACCATATCGCTATGTGGATACACATGGTGGTGCAGGTAAATATGATTTATCCACCTCTGAAGCGCAAAAGTCAGGGGAATTCCTGAACGGTATTCATCGTCTGATCAAGCTGGATGATTCGGTCAAGCGTAATGCGCCAGAAGGCGTACAACAATATTTAAAAATTGTTGAGAAAATGCGTGAAAACTTTGGTAAAGGTGCATATCCGGGTTCACCTTGGTTTGCACTGGAAGGCATGCGTGAAATTGACAAGGCCACCATTTTTGAAATGCAGCGTGATGTGTTCCAGCAGTTACGTCATAACATTTTTGACAAACGCGCCGGTTTGCATGAGCGTGATGCGTATGAAGGCTTGCTCGCAGTCATTCCACCGAAAGAAAAACGTGGTCTGGTGATGATCGATCCGCCGTATGAGCTGGAGCGTAAAGACTTCCCACAGCTGGTTGAATTACTGGTTGCTGCTTATAAAAAATGGCCGACAGGCGTATTTGCAGTTTGGTACCCAATTAAAGACCGTGCCATGATTGAACGTTTCGAGAAGAAAATGTTCAAGACCGGGATTCGCCGTCAGTTGGTATGTGAAATCTGTGTATGGCCAGATGATACACCAGTGGGTTTAAATGGTTGTGGTTTACTGGTGATTAATCCACCTTGGAAGTTCTCTGAAGATGCAGACGAAGCGCTGCAATGGTTATTCCCGCATTTGCGTATGCAGGAAAATGGCGGTCATGCAGCAGTTCGTTGGTTAGTAGGCGAATAATATTTTAAAGATCGGGTCATAGTTAGGATCGACAAGAATGACAAGTACAAATAAGCCGGAACACGAATCTTCGAAAGATTTGCCATTTGATGGCATCACCTTCGAGGTGGAAGAGGTAGAGCATACCCAGGAAGGGCAAAGAGTTAAGCGTCGAGGTATCTATCTGTGGCCTAACCTGATTACAACCGCTGCTTTGTTATCAGGCTTTTACTCGATTATTGCCAGTATGAATGGCGAATTTCAGCAAGCTATTTATGCCATTTTCTTGGCAGCTTTATTTGATGGTCTCGATGGTCGTGTGGCACGTGCGATTGGGGCACAAAGTCCATTCGGTGAACAGTTCGACTCACTATCCGATATGCTGGCATTTGGGGTGGCACCGGCTATTTTGATGTATAGCTGGGGATTAAGTGATTTAGGCCGTATCGGTCTGGCGGCTTGTTTTGTCTATACGGCTTGTGCAGCTTTCCGTCTAGCCCGCTTTAACGTTCAGATTGGAGTGGTGGACAAACGCTACTTTATTGGCGTTGCGAGTCCATTAGCAGCCGTCATTATTATTTCACTGGTCTGGGTAGGATTGGACTTCCCGGCTGTGTTTGATATTCGTGATTTTACTGTACAAATCATTAATGCTGCAATTATTGTAATCGTTGGCTTATTGATGATTTCTAATATCAAATACTATTCATTTAAAACCGTAGAGCGTAGACGGGTACCGTTTTTCGTGTTGCCGATCGCGGTGTTTATCTTTGCAGCGATGACTTATAATATTCCGGTAGGGATTCTCGTGATCTCTGTCATCTATGCCTTGTCTGGTTTCCTTACAACATTCATGGCGAAAAGACAGAGTACCTTATAACAATATAAAAATAAGGAGTTTGAGATGCAGTTTCTTCAAGATTTTCTAGATCGTTCGAAACAGCTGAATCAGACTCCTGCTGTTTCCCAGCATAATCTTGCCTATCATGGGCCAAACCAGAAATATAAAATTATTCATCAGGGCCTAACGCTTCCTGATCTGCCTGCACCCCTTCATTATCTTAATTTTCTGAGTATTATTGGTCAGCCTAATGCACCGATGTTGGCTAACCCGAGTGCTATTCAAACCAATGCACTGGATACAGCCACAGTAATCTGTAGTACCAGTCCGCATATGGCGGGACAATTAAATTGCTATTCAATCAAAAAGGATTGCAAGTTTCAGTATGGCCTGTTTCAGTTTCTGGATCGTGAAAAACTGACCGGCGACTTTCCGCATTTTCGTTTACAGCGTTTTGATTCTGAACTGAGCTTTGATCTCAGCATCCATACGACCAATCTGATTTCACACTTCACCCAAATGCGCTTTGCACTGGCTGATCATTGGTCTTTGCTCTGTTATTGTCAGGGTACCTTACATTATAAAGATCAGAAATACCTTATCGAGAGCTTAGGTAGTTTTGAATTTGCACGAAGCTTTAATTTTCCCTATTTACCTTTAGCCTTTCTGACCTATCAGATTATTAACCTGAGTGAAGGGCGGCAATTATTGCTGGCACAAATTCGCGATAGTCTGAACAGTATTGTGCAGTCACGCATCTATTTACGTGATCTAAAAAATATGACCAGTCAAATGTTCGATCAAAAGGTCTATTTCAAGGTGCATCGGGTTTATCCGAGTGTGACTACCCCAAATGGGCAAAAGATGTATCTGCCACGTGAGTTTGAATGGTGTTATGAAGATGGCAAAGGAGCACAGATCTGGTTGCAGGGGCAAAGTCGGGGAGATTTTAAATTTGGTCTGGCTGCCGGTTATGTCGGCAGCTTTAATTACGAAGTCAGAATTAATGGGGAGAGTGAGCATGGGGAAGGGGGCTACTGTGAATATATAGATTGCCGCTCCTTGCGCTTTCAGGAACACAATAAAAAAGAGAAATTATTAAGTGCATTGGCCAATCCTGTACCTTTAATGCTCAAAAAATAGGGAAAATCGGCATTTTTGTAGAAATAATAATCAACTGAGGTATTTTCTTAAAAATAGGGGTTGCGCTTGCTTGGGATTGGTCTATAATGCACATCCATCGGCGGTGATGAAGATTAAAACTTCTGATAAAACAGTAACTTAGCATGAAATGGTTGAGTTAGGTTTTAGAAAGAAAGTTTAAAAATAATTTACATTACTAGTTGACTTTCTAGAGATAGAGAGTAATATAGCCGACCTAGCTTGATGCTGACGAAGCATTGAGAAGATCATTAAGAGATTATGAAGAACAACTTGTGTGGATTTTTACTGGTTGATTGATCGAAATTATTTTCATTGATTGAATGGTAGAAATTACTCGAAGTTTATTTGAGAAATATTTGTCAGAAA